>CAWUKP010000082.1:0-9121 GCA_963922975.1 uncultured Spongiivirga sp.
CATCTACTTGTTTCGTATTAGGATTGGTTACTTGAATACGTTGTGTGAAAATAGCCTTGCCTTTGAAGAATACTTCTTCTACCCCAAAGACTTCACTAAAGGCCGTGTAGGTTTTGTTTTCTTTTGTACCGCCTACTAGATTGTAATTACCCTCTTGATTTTGCCAGGTGAACGCAGCTGGAAGTGATCCACCATCCGGAGTGTACTGCGAATAGATATGCCATTCTTTTTCAATGAGTCCTGTAACTACTATATCAAAGGTATTTTCCGATACCTTCTTAGCCTCGGCACTCCAAATAACGTTTTCTTGCGCGCTACCCAGCATCGAAAAAAGTAGTAAAAAAGGAAGCATCCAAAATTTCCTCATAGCAACTTCACCTCAAGTATGTTTTGTGTCTCTGGCGTTACCTTGAATCGATCGTCTAAACGTCGACCCACGACCCACACGATAGCGTCTTCTGAACACAACAACCATTGTTCTTCTTTATCAATCAACGAATACTTTTCGTCTAAAAAATAGTCTTTCAACTTTTTCTTTCCTTGCATTCCCAACGGATAAAAATAATCACCAGGCTTCCATTTTCTGAGCATAAGCGGATACTTTAACTTTTCTTTATCAATGTAGGCCACACGGGGTCTGATGTCGATCATTCCGCCTACTTTTTTTAATTGCAGATGAATGGGTTCTTCTAAACGTGATATTTTCCCGTGAATTTTATATGTTTTCGAGCTTTTGGGCTGAATTGCTTGCAGGTATAGATAATCGCGATCCTTCAGCAAACGATGGGTTTTAGAAAACACTTCCTTTCCACTTTGGGCATCTAATAATTGTTGAATGTCTTTCCAGGCGGTGAAACCATAAGGTTGCAAGAGTGCATAGAGATACGCTGCCTGCGGTTCAATCTTTTTGAGATAAGCAATTGGCATCTGATAGGCAGTTCCTTTTTTGTTGAAGACTACTGCTTTCACAGATTCGATGTGTTTTTGGGCAAGCGCCAACGTTCCCTCTAAATACTGTGTAGTATCCCCAAAATTTTTCAAGAACTGCGGGTTTAGGGATTTTAATTGAGGAATCACCTCATGCCGTAACTGATTACGCAAGTACTTTGTGTCTTCATTACTACTGTCTTCTCGCCATTCGATCTTTTGCGAAGTAGCATAAGTCAAAATTTCATCTCTTGAGAAGCTCAGCAGCGGACGAACGATCGACTTATTTTTCGACGGAATACCCAGCAGGCCTTCAATTCCCGTACCTCTAGAAAGGTTGATGAGAAAGGTTTCTAAAGCATCGTCGGCATGATGCGCCGTTAATACATACGACAATTCGTTTTCTTTGAGCACTTCGTTAAACCAATTGTACCGCAACTGACGCGCCGCCATCTGAATGGAAAGCTTTTTCTCTTGCGCATAGGTTTCAGTTTCAAACTTGATGGAATGAAAAGGCACTTTTAATTGTTTCGCCAAAGCGGCTACAAATGCTTCGTCTGCATCGCTTTCTTCGGCTCTGAGTTGAAAATTGCAATGGGCAATGGCAAAATCGAGTTTTGCCTGACGACAGAGATGCGCAAGCGCTACACTATCTAACCCGCCACTGACCGCTACCAAAAGCTTACTGTCTGCGAGATATGAGAATGATTCCTTTAAAACGGTGTAAAACGTTTGTAACATTTATGGTGTTTTAGGCAGTTGGTTACGCAGCCAAGACACGATGGTTTTCATGGCTTTTTCGCTTTCCACATCGTGATGCAATTCATGGTATCCCTCTTGAAAAAGATGTAGCGTGCTATTGGAAGCGTTTTCTTCAAACGCTTGTGTTCCCTTCACATCAATCAAGCGATCCGCAGTGCCGTGTAGTAACAAAGTAGGTAGGTACAACTCTTGGGCATGGTCAATGGCCCAACGTCCCGCATCCATGATCGGAAAAGAAAACATCGGACTCACCTTGTCATGCACCAAGGGATCTTGTTTGTATTTTTCGACTTCTTCGGGAATGTTAGAGATCGCTTCTACTTCCAATCCTGCGGGTAAGGTAATGCCAGGAGCTAAATTCAACAACAATCTTCCGAGGCTAAGTTTCCATTTGGGAGGTTGAAAAGCTAACTTCAAATACGGGCTTGTGGCCACAATGCCTGCAATCTCTGGTGCTTTTCGAATGCCATAGTTGAGTACCAAATTACCACCCATACTATGGCCGTAGAGAAAGACAGGAAGTGTAGGGAAATGATCTTGTGCACGATGAATGAACGTTCCTAGCGCATAAAGCAGTGCGTCGTAACTCGGACAATGACCTCTTTTCCCTTCTGTTAGGCCGTGCCCGAAATTGTCATAACCTAAGACAGCAAAACCAGCCTTGTTCAAGGCTGGGATGACCGAGGAAGTATAACGCCCTGAGTGTTCGCCAAAACCATGTACCAGTACAATCACGCCAGTCGTTTCCTCTGGAAACCACCATTGGGCATGAAATAAAGTATCATGGATGTGTTCCTGAAATTGATTAGTTGTCAACTAGGTATTGGTTTGGTTGTAGAACTAAACTACGAAGTAGGACGCATATGGCAAAATCAAGCTTCTAGCACCTCCCGCATGGCCTTAGCCTTCACCAGGCACTCTTCATATTCTTTATGTGGAATCGATTTCGCCGTAATGGCACTGCCCACAGAATAGGATACATAGCGTTTTGCTTCATTGTACAAGATACTTCGAATTACCACGTTAAAATCAAAGTCGCCTGTAGGCGTAAAATAGCCCACACTCCCTGAGTACAAACCTCTTTTACTTTCTTCTAGTGCCTCTATAATGCGCATAGCAGATACTTTGGGAGCGCCCGTCATGCTACCCATGGGAAAGGTCGTTCGGAGTATGTTGACCGGTTTGGTTTCTGCTTCTACTTGTGACACGACGGTGGAAATCATTTGATGCACTTGGTCGAAAGTGTAGACCTTGCAAAGTTCTTCCACAGCCACCGAGCCTTTGACGGCGGTTCGGGAGAGGTCGTTACGCACCAAGTCAACAATCATCACATTCTCGGAGCGTTCTTTGGGATCATTCTCTAAGGCATTACGCAAGGACTGATCCTCTTCATAATCTCTGGATCGCTTGGCGGTTCCTTTGATGGGTTGCGAAACGATCTCAGTCCCTGTTTTACGGAGATACCGTTCGGGAGAAGCAGACAATAAATACTGCTGCTGCCATCGCAAATAGCAGGCAAACGGTGGTTTTGAAATGCTGTTAAGATGATGATAGGTTTTGAGTGGATCGATACGGCTTTCTTCGGCATAGAACTCCTGACAGAAATTGGCCTCGTAAATGTCGCCACGGTATATGTGCGCCAACATGCGCTCTACTTTTTCTATGTAGGCGTCTTTGTGAATGCGCAATCGTATTTTGGGTGTTTCCTCTTTGGTTTGTTTGAATTCGGTGGAAGTATTGAAAATCGCTTCCATATCTGCAGAAAGTTCATCGGCCACTACATTCATGTATTGTACTTCCAATCGATTTTCTTTCAACAGAAATACCTTTTTCGGCTGAAAAAAGACGAGGTCTTTGAATTGTACACCATCATGGTTATCAGAGCGAAGGGCTTCCACATCATTTTTAAGATCATAGCCCAAATAGCCAAAGAGCCAATCTTGCGTAAGCCGTTGATATTCGTCCAATCGATCAAAGGCATTTTCGCAATCGCTTGCAATACTAGTCATGGCTTCCACTGCGAGTAGCGCGTCATAGGTAGTATGCTGCTGAGGATACTCATTAGAGTCCAACCAAACTACTTCCTCATAGGTCTGGGACCAAGATAGGAGCTGCTTTTTGACAACTTCCGGGGAATCCACTAAAAACTCCTTGATTTTTCTAGGCATAAATTGAGAAAACCATAATTTTTAGAGCAAAAGTGATGCTAAGGGTTGGATGTTTCAATTTTTTTACAACCTTTGTGTTGGCTAATGAACGCAAAGATACACATAGCACTTCAACCTTCAGTGGGCTCATTCGAGTTCAACTTCACTTTGCGTCTACCTAATCGCCGCCGCCCGTAAGGGTGTTTCTGTGTTTTGAGGCTTAGATGTGTTCGGCCTCTCCTTCGAAAAATTATCATTCATTTCTAGTTTAACTAATTACTGCAACATGAATATTATTGTTGCCAATAAGTCGCATATCAAATATGCAGGTATCATTTGTGATACCATTGCAGACTCTGCCAAAGAAAGAGGGACAGGCATCGCTAAACGGACGCCCGAGTACGTTATTGCTAAGATGGAAAAAGGCAATGCGGTCATCGCATTAGAAGGCGATGATTTTGCAGGCTTCTGTTACATCGAAACTTGGGGTCACGGAAAGTTTGTGGCCAATTCAGGGCTTATTGTGCATCCCAATTACCGCGGACAAGGGCTTGCCAAGCAGATCAAGGAGAAAATCTTCGACCATTCACGTGCGAAGTTTCCAGAGGCTAAGATTTTCGGAATCACCACAGGTCTCGCTGTCATGAAGATCAACTATCAACTGGGATACAAACCCGTAACTTTTTCTGAATTGACAGACGATCCCGCATTCTGGAAAGGCTGCCAGACGTGTAAAAACTATGATGTTTTGACACGGACCGAACAGAAGATGTGCCTTTGCACGGGCATGCTATTTGATCCAGAAAAAAAGGATACCCCAAAAAAGCATCCTTACAATAACAAAGTGCTGAAAAGATTGAAGAACATCAAGCAATCCTTATTGCTTAAAAAGAAGAAAACATCATGAGTAAAAAACTCGTTTTGGCCTACAGCGGTGGCCTCGATACTTCCTATTGTGTGAAACACTTGACGGAACAAGGATATGAAGTACATGCTGTGAGTGTGAATACTGGTGGCTTTTCCGAAGCAGAGATCCTTGAAAATAAGGAAAAAGCTGAACTACTCGGCGCAGCTTCCTATGTCAATATAGATGCCGTACAAACCTTTTATGAAAAGGTGGTGAAGTATTTGATCTTTGGAAATGTACTCAAGAACAACACCTATCCCCTTTCGGTCAGTGCAGAACGCATCGTGCAGGCCATTGAAATTGTCAACTACGCCCAAGAAATTGGTGCCGCTTTTATTGCGCATGGCAGTACGGGTGCTGGCAATGATCAAGTGCGTTTCGACCTTATCTTTCAGGTATTGGCGCCACATATTCAAATCATCACCCCGATTCGAGACCAACAATTGTCGCGCGAAGAAGAGATTGCCTATTTAAAGTCGCATGGCGTCGAGCTTTCCTGGTCAAAGGCCAAATACTCCGTCAACCAAGGTCTTTGGGGCACGAGCGTAGGCGGTGCCGAAACGCTCACCTCCCATCAAGCCTTACCAGAAGAAGCCTACCCGAGTCAACTGAAAAGAAACGACACAGAAACAGTGAAGCTTACCTTCCAAAAAGGTGAGCTTGTGGCCATCAATGATCAACAGAATGATCCAGTATCCAACATTGAAATCTTACAGCAACTGGCAGCTCCTTTTGCCATTGGAAGAGATATTCATGTAGGCGATACCATAATCGGAATCAAGGGCCGTGTAGGTTTTGAAGCCGCAGCGCCGATGATCATCTTAAAAGCACATCACCTTCTTGAAAAACACGTACTCACCAAATGGCAGCAACACCATAAAGAACAATTGGGTAATTGGTACGGTATGTTGCTGCACGAAGGTCAGTATCTGGACCCCGTTATGCGAAACTTCGAAACTTTTTTGACCGATACACAGGAGAAGGTCTCAGGGGATGTCTTTGTGACACTTCACCCCTATCGATTTACGGTGGATGGTATTGCTTCGGAAAACGATTTAATGAATGTTTCCTTCGGAAGTTATGGCGAAATAAATAAAGGCTGGAGCACTGAAGAAGCGAAGGGTTTCATCAAGCTCACTGCCAACTCGAATAAGATTTATCAATTTGTAAATGCTTCTGAATCATGATCAAAGTAGGTATTGTTGGCGGATCAGGATATACGGGTGGCGAGTTATTGCGAATTTTGCTTCAACACCCAGAAGTTCAAATTTCGTTTGTATTTAGTACCACCAAAGCGGGTATGCCCATTTCAAAGGCACATCCAGACCTTCTGGCCGTCACAAATCTTGAGTTCACTCAGAAAGTTGACGCTTCTGTAGCGGTGCTTTTCTTGTGTTTAGGACATGGAAATTCTTCAAAATTTCTACAAGAATATACATTTTCAGAAAGCACAAAGATCATCGATCTCAGCAATGAATTTCGATTGAAAGACAGCGCTAATTTTCAGAATAAATCTTTTGTGTACGGACTTCCAGAGTTTCATCGTTCGACAATCGCGGAAGCGAATTACATTGCGAATCCAGGTTGCTTCGCAACAGCAATACAACTGGCATTGCTCCCATTAGCGGATGCGGGCTTGCTCACTGAAGATGTACACGTGAATGCAACCACAGGTAGCACCGGAGCGGGCGTGCAGCCCTCCAGCACCACCCACTTCAGTTGGCGAAATAATAATATTTCTTGGTACAAACCCTTTTCGCATCAACATCTGTCGGAAATTCAAGAGAGTCTAGATACGCTGCAGAAAGCGCAGACATCCTTATTCTTTCTTCCACAGCGCGGCAATTTCACTAGGGGTATTTTTGCCACGGCCTATACGGCCTTCAACGGAACGCTTGAGGAAGCCAAGCAGCTGTATGCCAAGTTCTATCAGACGCACCCTTTCACCCAGCTATCAGAGGATGAAATTCATTTAAAACAAGTGGTGAATACGAATTATTGTCACCTGCACTTGCTCAAACACGGGGATACCTTATTGATCACTAGCGCCATCGATAATTTATTGAAGGGCGCCTCCGGACAAGCCGTTCAGAATATGAATTTGATGTTCGGACTAGAGGAAAGCACAGGGTTACAACTCAAAGGAAGCTATTTCTAAACCACTCACAAATTAACAACACTACACCATGAAAATAGCCATTATAGGAACCGGAAATTTAGGGCTCAGCATTGCCAAAGGCTTACTCACCAATAATAGTGTTACCCACCTGCATCTCACGAAACGCGATATAAATGCGATCAAGGATTGGGAAGAATACGGCAACGTAACAGTCACTTCAGACAATCGTTTGGCGGTCTCTAAGGCCGATGTATTAATTTTTGCCGTTCAGCCCAATCAATTTGAAGCCATTCTTCAGGAAGTGAAAGATCTCTTGCATGAAAAACATGTGCTGATTTCCACCATTACGGGCTTCAAAATCCATCGTATGGAAGCCATTGTTGGTGAAGAGAAGTACCTCATTCGAAGTATGCCAAACACCGCTATTTCGGTTGGGAAATCCATGACTTGTCTTTGCGCCAACGAAGCAGGAAAAAAGCGCATTCAACTAGCAGAAGCCATTTTCAATGGTTTGGGGGCCTCTATTATTATTGAAGAACGTTTGATGCAGGCCGCTACCGTTATTTGTGCTAGCGGAATTGCCTTTTGGATGCGCCTCATTCGCGCCACCACCCAAGGAGCTATACAATTGGGATTCGACGCGGCAGAAGCACAACAAATGGCCATGCAGACCTGTGCCGGAGCAGCCAGTTTGCTCCTAGAGACCGGCAATCATCCAGAGCAGGAAATCGACAAGGTAACCACACCTCGCGGGTGTACCATCGAGGGCCTGAATGAAATGGAGCATCAAGGACTCAGTTCGTCCCTCATTCGAGGAATCGTAACCTCTTTTAACAAGATCAATCAAATTTCAAATACCTAGCATGGAACTGTTTGACGTTTACCCATTGTTTGATATCACACCAGTAAAGGCTCAAGACGTCTGGGTCTGGGACGATCAGGGGACGAAATATTTAGATCTCTACGGGGGCCACGCTGTGATTTCTATTGGCCATTCACACCCCCACTACCTGCAAAATCTAACGCAGCAATTGCAGCAGATTGCTTTCTACTCCAACTCGGTAAAAAACCCTTTACAGGAAAAGTTAGCTCAAAAATTGGGCGCACTTTCCAACTGCGACGACTATCAACTATTTCTTTGCAATTCTGGAGCAGAAGCTAACGAGAATGCGCTCAAACTCGCCTCTTTTTCGACCGAAAAAAAACGAGTCATCGCCTTTAAGAATTCCTTTCACGGTAGAACCTCCGCTGCGGTAGCGGCCACCGACAATCC
Organism: uncultured Spongiivirga sp.; assembly: GCA_963922975.1. Lineage (GTDB taxonomy): Bacteria > Bacteroidota > Bacteroidia > Flavobacteriales > Flavobacteriaceae > JANQRC01. The sequence continues at coordinate 8,136 of CAWUKP010000082.1, forward strand.
AAAAGTAGTGGCCCCTATCAACGCTCAACAAGATGTCACCTTTCTAGAGTTTGAAGATGACGAAGGCTTGGAGCAAGCGCTGAAACAGGGTGATGTCTGCGCGGTCATATTAGAATGCATACAAGGAGTGGGCGGCCTCAACGAACCCTCAACCCATTTCGTACAGCAAACTGCTACCCTTTGTAAAAAGTATGGAGCCAAGTTTATTGCAGATGAAGTACAGGCGGGTTTCGGAAGAAGTGGTGATTTTTTCTCCTTTCAAAAACATCAAGTCGTACCCGATATCATTACCATCGCCAAAGGTATGGGCAATGGTTTTCCCGTAGGCGGTGTGTTGATTCATCATTCTATAGCGCCATCGTATGGGATGTTGGGTACCACGTTTGGAGGAAATCATTTGGCATGCGCTGCTGCCCTTTCGGTGCTAAACGTGATTGAAAACGAACAACTGATGACCAACGTGCAGCAACAAGGAATTTACTTTAGAGAACAGGCCAGCAAGTTACCGTTCATTAAGGCCATCAAAGGCAGAGGCTTGATGTTAGGTCTAGAGTTTGAAGAGGAAGTAGCCCCCCTACGCAAGGCACTCATTCAAGAACATCATATTTTCACAGGAAGCAGTAATAACAAGCATTTGCTCCGCATTTTACCCCCGTTGACACTGCAGAAAAAGCATATCGACCTCTTCTTTGAAGCACTCATTCACGCAAAAACGAAAGCTCATGAAACACTTTCTTGATATCACCGACATCCCTAGGGAAACGGATTGGCTTTCTGAATTGAAGACGCTCAAGGCAGATCCGATGCAATTCAATGGCCTTGGGAAAGGAAAAACGCTTTGCATGTTGTTCTTCAACCCAAGCCTGAGAACCCGATTGAGTACTCAAAAAGCAGCGCTCAATTTGGGTATGCAAGTGATGGTCATGAATTTCGGGCAAGAAGGTTGGCAGCTAGAATTTGAAGATGGTAGCATCATGAATGCTGGA
>CAWUKP010000083.1:0-9089 GCA_963922975.1 uncultured Spongiivirga sp.
CACTTCTCTGCCAAAGCGGGTGCAAATATATAACCATCTTAACTTTCCGCAAAACCCAATTGAAAAAAAATTCGCTTTTTTTACAAAAAGTTTTTAAGTAACTGATTATCAATGATATACATTGTGTAATTTTTTAAATAGCTGACTATAAACCAACTACAATTACACCCTCAAAATTTGTTATATAAATAAATAGGTATAGCGCTTTCCTTTGATGGTTGCGTTAGGGATAGCAGCGACATCCTTTTGCTATCTTATGATACACAGATTTTTAAAGCAAAAGATAAAGCGGATAGCCCGACCCGTTCACGGGGAACGCCCTCTCCATTCAAAAATCTTAGGTCATGAAAATTGTTGTAATGCTTAAGACATCGTATTATCTTTGCCCCCTATTTTAGAACTACATGATTCACATTACACTCCCTGACGGTTCCGTTAGAAACTTTGAAAGTGGTGCAACTCCGATGGACGTTGCAAAAGACATTAGTGAAAGCTTCGCCCGCAATGTGATTGCCGCCGAATTTAATCAAGAGGTGGTGGAAACTTCGACACCGCTTACCACAGATGGACAGCTCACGCTTTTTACCTGGAGAGACGAGGGAGGAAAAAAGGCCTTTTGGCACTCTAGCGCACATATTCTAGCGCAAGCTTTAGAAGAACTTTACCCAGGTGTGAAACTTTGGGTAGGCCCAGCGATCGAGAATGGTTTCTACTATGACGTGGATTTGGGTGATCAGACCATTTCTGAAAAAGACTTTAAGGCTATTGAAGATAAAATGCTTGAAATTGCTCGTGGTAAGCATGCCTTTAAAATGCGCGAAGTGAGCAAGCAAGAAGCACTGAATTATTACCAGGGCAAGAATGAGTACAAAGTTGATCTTATTGAAGGCTTAGCCGATGGCACCATTACCTTTTGTGATCACAGTACCTTTACCGATTTATGTCGCGGTGGGCACATTCCCAATACGGGGATCGTGAAGGCCGTCAAGATCATGAGCGTGGCTGGCGCCTACTACAAAGGCGACGAAAATGAAAAGCAGCTGACGCGCGTATATGGAATATCATTTCCGAAGCAAAAAGAACTTAAAGAGTACCTCGAATTATTGGAGGAAGCCAAGAAGCGTGACCACAGGAAACTCGGTAAGGAATTAGGATTATTCACCTTTTCACAGCGGGTAGGTCAAGGATTGCCTTTGTGGCTTCCGAAAGGGACTGCCTTACGCGAACGGTTGGAGAATTTCTTGAAGAACGCTCAAAAGAAGGCGGGTTATGAGCAAGTGATTTCTCCGCACATTGGTAGCAAAGAGCTTTATGTTACTTCTGGCCACTACGCCAAATACGGCGAAGACAGCTTTCAGCCAATCCATACACCTGCGGAAGGAGAAGAGTTTTTGCTCAAGCCCATGAATTGTCCGCATCACTGTGAGATGTATAAGAGTCAAACATGGTCTTATCGAGATCTCCCAAAGCGTTTTGCAGAATTTGGCACCGTCTATCGCTATGAACAAAGTGGCGAATTGCATGGACTGACGCGCGTTAGAGGGTTTACTCAAGACGATGCGCACATTTTCTGTACCCCAGAACAACTGGATGAAGAATTCAAAAAAGTGATCGATCTGGTCTTGTATGTCTTCAATTCGTTAGGCTTTGAGGATTTCCTGACACAGGTGTCTATTCGCGATCCACAAAAACCAGAAAAATATATTGGCGCTGAAGAAAATTGGGTCAAGGCAGAAAACGCCATCTTGAAAGCGGCTAAAGACAAAGGATTGAATTACGTAGTGGAAGAAGGTGAAGCTGCTTTTTATGGTCCCAAACTAGACTTCATGGTACGAGACGCTTTGAACAGAAGCTGGCAATTGGGGACCATTCAGGTGGATTACAACCTGCCCGAACGTTTCGATCTGACCTACAAGGGAAGCGACAATGAATTGCATCGCCCAATTATGATTCACCGAGCGCCTTTTGGTAGCATGGAACGCTTTTTGGCCATTTTGTTGGAGCATACCGGCGGTAATTTTCCACTGTGGCTGATGCCCGAACAAGCTATCTTGTTGTCTATCAGTGAGAAATATGAAAAATATGCTGAAAAAGTTTTAAATTTATTTGAAAATGCCGAAATTCGCGCGCTTGTAGATAACAGAAACGAGACCATTGGCAAGAAAATACGGGAGGCCGAAATGAGCAAGATTCCGTTCATGTTGATTGTTGGAGAGCAGGAAGCAGAAGATGGTACGGTTTCTGTTAGGAAACATGGTGAAGGAGATTTGGGCAGCATGAAGGTGGAAGACTTTATTGCACTGTTGCAACGAGAAATTGAACAAACCCTCACCCCTTTTGAAGTATAACCAGTCCTCTTAGTTGGACATAAAATAGATAAGTCATAGCAATACGAAGAAGAAGAAGTAGAGGCCCAGCAAGGGTCATCAAAGAAAACCCACATCGAATTAATAACGAGATCACCGCTCGTGAAGTTCGATTGGTGGGAGACAATGTAGAAGTTGGCATCTACCCTATCGGCAAAGCACGTAGCATTGCCGAGGAAATGGAAGAAGATCTAGTAGAGATTTCTCCCAAAGCCAATCCGCCTGTTTGTAAGATCATGAACTACAAGAAGTTCTTGTACGAGCAGCGAAAAAAAGAAAAAGCCTTGAAAGCGAAAGCTGCCAAGGTGGTGATTAAAGAGATTCGTTTTGGTCCGAACACAGACGATCATGATTATGCTTTCAAAAAGAAGCATGCGGAAAAGTTCTTGAAGGACGGTGCCAAATTAAAGGCGTATGTGTTCTTCAAAGGAAGATCGATCGTGTACAAAGATCAAGGTGAAATCTTGTTGCTTCGCCTAGCCCAAGAATTAGAAGAATTGGGGAAAGTAGAGCAAATGCCGAAGTTAGAAGGCAAGCGTATGACTATGTTCATCGCACCGAAAAAGAAATAAGCACCCGAAAGGGTTTATTATAAAGAGAAGTCCTCCTCCGCCTAAGGCTTCGGAGGACGAAGCGAGATTTAAAACTAGGAAGTAATGCCTAAAATGAAAACAAAATCCAGTGCCAAGAAGCGTTTCAAGCTAACGGGAACTGGTAAATTGAAAAGAAAGCACTCTAACAAAAGACACATTCTTACGAAGAAGTCTAAGAAGAGAAAGCTTCGCTTGACGCATTCAGGATTGGTTAGCGATGCTGATGTGAATAGCATCAAGGAACAATTGCGTTTGAAGTAATCGTTCCTTCGGTTAAAACTATTGTAAAACCCTGGAGTTGGGCCAACTAATTTGAGCAAGTGTCTGTAAGACCGCCCACTACAAAAATTTTGAAATTATGCCTAGATCAGTCAATGCAGTAGCTTCAAGAGCAAGAAGAAAGAAAATCTTGAAGCATGCAAAAGGGTACTACGGAAGACGTAAGAACGTCTGGACCGTTGCCAAAAACGCAGTCGAAAAAGGATGGCAGTACGCCTACCGCGACCGCAAGAATAAGAAGAGAACGTTCCGTTCATTGTGGATTCAGCGTATCAACGCCGGAGCACGAGAGCACGGTTTGTCATATTCGCAATTTATGGGGAAACTCAAAGCCAATGATATCGAATTGAACCGAAAGGTGCTTGCCGATTTGGCGATGAACAACCCAGAGGCCTTCAAAGCCATTGTGAATAAGGTAAAGTAAACGTTAAACAATATCTCGCTGAAAGCCGTTTCGAAAGGAACGGCTTTTTTATTGGAATACGGTAAATCAAGGCCTCGCATCATATTTAGCCTCCTTTGCAACATTGTTTTGTTTAGCGTTGGCAGAAAGCGGAATATTGCACTACACTTGATAACTGTAAACATGCTTAAGGCCTTTAAGGACCTTTTTAGAAAAAAGAAGACCACGTCATCTAAAGACAATACTGCAGTTCTTTATGATATGGTCTTGCTGTTGGAATATGTGGAGAAGAAAATTGACCATTCGCCAGCTGGAAAAAAGCTGAACAGGTCTATCCAACAATTCCGTACCGCCAGCAATAGTCAGAAGTTAAAAGAGTTTCCTAATTTATATTTGAGCATTGAGTCTTTTTTTAAGGCGCAAGATGCTGAAAAGATTACCACTGAAGCCAGTCGTTTTAGAAATCTTTTGGAAAGTCGTTTGATTGGTATTTCAAGGCATTTAGAATTTCAATTGTTGTTTAAACCAGAATCGATTCAAGAACGAATTCTGTGCTTTCGCATCCTAGAAGAATTACTATTGCAAGCCCACAAATTGAACATCGACCACGAGGCGATTACCGATTTTCAGTTCAACCTTTCTGACTCAGACACCATGTTCTCCTATAAAAAACAAAGTTTGAGGATTTTCGAATTTCTCAAGCAAGAGGTTGGCGAACAAGTAGCCACGAGTTTGTTCTTAAACGTCTACACGGATCTTTTTGAAAAATACCACCGTTTTGATGCCTTTGCTTCTACTTTAGGCATTCTGCCTTCAGCAGTTTTTGAGGCAGAGTTCATTCATACCAAAAGCCCTAAAAAGCTGAACAAGGTGTATCAAAAGTACATTCAGAAACTTCAAGGAGATACTACTTCTTTGGTACAACGGATGGAAGAACAGCAAGCAGAGGTTGATGCGTATTGCGAAGATCGATTCTTGAAAAGTAAAATCCTCGAAACCAGTTTAGACGCCTATTTTCTATTCAGCGCCGACACGCGCATCAAAGATTGGAATCGCCAGGCAGAAAAGCTTTTCGGCTGGAAGCACCAAGAGGCTATTGGTAGATCCATTCTCGACTTTATAGACTCTGACAGTTTGCGAGAACGTATTAAAACAGAATTAGAGGCCTATCAATCTACTGGTACAAGCAACTACATCAACTCTAGAGTGGAAGTAAGCACCAACGATAGAGCTGGCAATACCTTGTTGATTGAAGTGGCTATTCGTTCCATAGAATTGAACCAACAATTACTCTTCAGTGCGTTCGCCAGAGATATTACCCCGCGCATCGCATCTGAGCCCGTATTGACGAGATAAATCCTCTTAGGTCTTTTGTTTTTTCTTTTTCGCCGCTGGGAACAGTACGTTGTTCAAAATCAGGCGATAGCCAGGTGAATTGGGATGCAGCGATAACTCCGTTTTTGGATCTCCTACACGATGTTGGTAGTCTTCAGGATCATGACCGCCGTAAAATGTAAAAAAACCTTTGCCTTTAATACCATGAATGTAGCGTGCTTCGCTGTTGCGCCGATTCTCTCCTAAAACTAACACATTTGCTTTTACCTGGGTGCGATCAAAGGCAGTGGTCTGACCCATGAAACCTTTGACCAGCGCGGTATGATTCTGGCAGAGCATCGTAGGAATAGGATCCCACTTTGCGGAGAAGTCCATTAAGGTGAAATAATCCAGTTCCTTAGGTATTTGACGTTTGCGCGTCATATCGATCGAAGAAAATTCATAACGCGTAGGACTTCGTTCTAAAATGAAATCAGAAAACGCGAATGTTTTCGAAAAATTCAACTTCGCTTGATAATTTGGTGTCGACGGATCTCCATCAAACATAGGTTCACAAATGTCTACCCCATCTGCTGCTAGTGCAATATCAAAACTATCGGTAGCAGAACACATGGCGAACATAAACCCACCTCCAATAACATAGTCGCGTATTTTGGAAGCCACGGCATATTTCTGTTCCGACACCTTGGAGTACCCAAGGCTCCTTGCCAAAGTTTCTGCCTCCTTTTTCTGCTGAATGTACCAAGGTGCGGCACGATAGGCGCCATAAAACTTTCCGTATTGCCCAGTGAAATCTTCATGGTGCAAGTGCAGCCAATCAAAAAGCAGTAACCCATCGGAGAGTACCTCCTCATCGTAGACCGTCTCATAGGGTATTTCAGCATAGGTCAGCACCATGGTGACGGCATCGTCCCAAGGTTGATTGCCCTTCGGACTGTACACCGCAATTTTTGGTGCTTTTTCCAGCACTACAGCTTCTTTATTTTGTGAAGGGCTTGCAATTTCTTGGAGCAAGGTAGTTGTTTTGGAATCTGAGAGTACTTCGTAGGAAACCCCGCGGACTTTACATTCTTTGATGATCTCTTCGGAATAGGGCAACAGAAAAGAGCCCCCTCGATGGTTGAGCAACCACTTCACCTTTAACTGCCGCTCTAGCGTCCAATAGGTGATGCCATAGGCTTTCAAATGATCAGCCTGCGATTCAGCATCCATGGGTAGTAAAATACTAGAACTGTAGGCTGATAAAATACCAGCCAACCAGCAAGCGCACACAAATGCTAGTAATTGAAGTTGAGAAAGGTACGTCGTCATCTGGATCTGCATCGTCGTTGAATGAGCTTCCAAACGCATCATCTGCGCTAGGTAATGCTGTTCGCCCAAAAGGCGATTCTTCGTCTTGATTCATCTTCGATTGAAATTCAAAAGGTGAATCAAACTCATCCAAATTATCGAATTTACCCAAATGGCCAATGAATTTTAACCTTATATTATCAAGCCCCCCGTTTCTGTGCTTCGCCACAATCAACTCCGCTTGACCTGCCGTCGGCGTGCGCTCTTCATCATCCCACTCGTCGATTTTGTAGTATTCAGGACGGTAAATAAAAGAAACAATATCCGCATCCTGTTCGATGGCTCCTGATTCTCTCAAGTCAGAAAGCAAGGGGCGCTTACTCCCACCACGCGTCTCTACGGCCCTTGAAAGCTGTGACAGTGCAATAACGGGCACCTCCAATTCTTTGGCCAAGGCTTTGAGGTTTCTTGAAATGGTAGAAATCTCCTGTTCACGGTTGCCGCCTTTCATGCTACTACCGGCAGTCATCAATTGCAAATAATCAATAACGATCAATTTGATGCCGTGTTGCGAGGCCAAACGACGTGCCTTAGCCCGAAGGTCGAAAATAGAGAGTGAAGGCGTGTCGTCAATATATAATGGTGCTTTCTCGAGATCTTTTACTTTAACGTTTAACTGCTCCCACTCGTGGTCTTCTAACCTACCCGTACGCAGCTTCTCTGAAGAAAGACCTGTTTCCGAAGAAATCAGACGTGTGATCAATTGCACGGAAGACATTTCCAGAGAAAAGAAAGCCACTGGAATATTTGCCTGTACGGCCATGTTGCGCGCCATAGATAGCGTCAAGGCCGTTTTACCCATACCCGGTCTGGCCGCAATAATGATCAAATCGCTTGGCTGCCAGCCTGAGGTAAGGCGATCTACCTTATGAAATCCAGAAGGTATACCGCTCAATCCTTCTTTCTGTGAAATCTCTTGGATTTTCTTTTTGGCCTGAATGACCAAATTCTGAGCCGTCTCTGAGGATTTCTTGATATTGCCTTGGGTGACCTCGTATAATTTAGCTTCCGCATCATCCAAAAGATCAAAGACATCATTGGTTTCGTCATATGATTTTTCAATGATCTCGTTGGAAATTTTAATCAGGCTACGCTGAATGTACTTTTGTAAAATGATGCGAGCGTGGTACTCGATATGGGCTGAAGACGATACTTTCTGGGTGAGGGAAATGAGGTAAAAGTCACCTCCAACAGCCTCTAAGCGTGCATCCTTCTTGAGTTGAGCTGAAACTGTTAATAAGTCGATCGGCTCCGTGCTTTGAAACAATTTGAAGATAGCCGCAAAGATGTGTTGATGCGCTTCTTTGTAAAACGCCTCAGGGTTGAGAATATCTATGACCTCATCGACACCTTTTTTGTCAATCATCATAGCCCCCAATACAACCTCCTCTAAATCAAGGGCTTGTGGGGGTATTTTCCCCTTCTCAAGATTGATCAGCTTACTTTTATCTATCGGAAAGCCTGGTAATGGCTGCGGTTGTTTCATGGCGGCTAAAGTAGCTAATTAATATTCTCTTAACATACAGAAAATAGTTGGAACTATCTACGGTTCATTAACAAATCAACTGTTTATAACTCCAAAAAATTGTTGATAACGAAAAAAAATCCGAAAACTTTCGTTCCGGATTTTCATAGTCCTTCAAAAACAGGGGGTTATTATTTATAGACACCCATCTCGCTGTACTTTTCCATTCGCTTTTCGACCAACTCGGTTGGTGATAACTTTTTGAGCTCCTCAAAATTCTTCGCAATAGCATCCCGAACGGTTGCAAAAGTGCGCTCGCGATCAGCATGTGCACCTCCTAAGGGTTCTTTAAGGATTTCGTCTACCAGTTTGAGTTTCTTCATGTCTTTGGCGGTCAGCTTTAAAGCTTCCGCTGCTTGCTCTTTGTATTCCCAGCTTCTCCATAGAATTGAAGAGCAAGACTCCGGTGAGATTACAGAGTACCAGGTATTTTCCAGCATCAATACTTTGTCGCCCACACCAATACCCAGCGCACCACCCGAAGCACCTTCACCGATTACCACGGTAATAATAGGTACTTTCAAGCGCGTCATTTCTAAGATATTTCGCGCTATGGCCTCTCCTTGTCCTCGTTCTTCCGCTTCCAAGCCTGGGTACGCACCTGGTGTATCTAATAAAGTAACCACGGGTATACCGAACTTCTCGGCAGATTTCATCAATCGAAGGGCTTTGCGATAGCCTTCTGGATTGGCCATCCCGAAATTGCGATATTGACGCGTTTTGGTATTGTAACCTTTTTGCTGCCCGATGAACATATAAGTCTGATCGCCAATCTTTCCGAGTCCGCCCACCATCGCCTTATCGTCTTTGAAGCTACGATCGCCGTGTAATTCTAAGAAACTATCCCCGCAAATGGCCTTAATATAGTCCATCGTATACGGACGGGAAGGATGTCTTGACATCTGTACACGTTGCCATGCACTCAAATTGCCATAGATTTCCTTTTTCTTAGCGACCAATTTCTTTTCGATTTGCTTACAGGTTTCGGTGACATCAATTTCACTTTCCTCGCCAATCGACATGCATTTATCTAATTGTTCTTCTAACTCTTTGATAGGTAGTTCGAAGTCTAAATATTCCATGAGATTCGTGTAGTTGGTTCCTGCAAATATATGAACTTTAGTCTTGCTCTTTCAAGCCAAATCGCTTGGAAGTTTTCACAATTCCATTTGCGATAATCACTCCGAGAATGATAGCGGCGCCTATGTAAAATTGAGGTTGCATTTTTTCTTTTTCAC
>CAWUKP010000084.1:0-8994 GCA_963922975.1 uncultured Spongiivirga sp.
CTTTCGCCTCCATTCTGCTACTGATTCTATCATAGCCGCAAGAAAAGTGTGGTCATTGACAAAAAAAGCCAATGCGTGTGCATTGGCTTTTCTTATCGTATGTTTCTTTTGCTATTCGAAGAACGTAACGGAACCGTCGCTGATGTCATACATGGCACCTACAATGGCTATTTCACCATCGGCTTCCATCTCTGCCAACACTGGGCTTTGTTTTCGAATGTTGTCAATCGTCATGTGTACGTTGGTCGTGGCCACCTCATCCACAAAGGTTTTGTTGGCTGAAGTACGTTCATCGGGGTTGCTGGGTTCTTTCACCGCGTGAACAGCAGGTCTAATCTTGCTAACTAGGGCTGTTAAATTCCCCAATTTTGCATCATCACACGCGCCTTTTACCGCACCGCAACTAGTGTGCCCAAGCACCACGACCACTTTGGTGCCTGCGAGTTTACAGGCGAACTCCATACTTCCTAGGATGTCTTCGTTGACTATATTTCCAGCAACTCGAGCACTGAAAATGTCGCCAACGCCTTGGTCAAAAATGAGCTCTGCTGAAACGCGCGAATCAATACATCCGAGGATGGTTGCGAATGGAAACTGCCCTGTGGCTGTCTCTTTGACTTGCTCGAGAAGATCTCGGCCTGCCATCTTTTTTTGAACAAATCTATGGTTGCCTTCCTTCAATGCGGCTACCGCAGAAGAAGGTGTCATGCTCATCTGAGCTTCTTTTGTAAATGTTTTCATCTCTTAATTTTCATATGTTTTGGGTACCTGTGAAATTGATCAGGCAGAATTTTTTCGCAGCTTAAAGAATTCTATATAACTCGGCGGATTCTCTACAATTCCTCTTTGTGAATACAACTTGATATTAATGTTCCGCTCTTTAGCCTTGAGTGCAAAATCTTCAAGAATTTCGATAATATCACTGTCGAGGTATCGAGTTTGCCGTACATCCAACTCCAAATAAGAATTTTCAGGTATGCGATCCAGTTCTTTCAAAATAGCTCCTTTGTTGAAGAAAGTCACTTCTTCGGCTAACGTCATCTTGATTCTACCATCATCAACATCTTCCCCTTCTTTGTGTAAGAAGTGCGAATTTTTGAAACTCTTGTAAAGTACCACGAAGATTCCCACGGCCAATCCAAGACCAATTCCTTTTAAAAGGTCTGTAAAGACAATCCCCACAACAGTAACAATAAACGGAACAAACTGCGTCCATCCGCCGTTATACATGGCTTTGAATGTTGAAGGTTTAGCAAGTTTGTATCCTACAATGAAAAGTACCGCTGCCAATACGGAAAGTGGAATATAGTTCAGAATTTGTGGGATGGTCAACACGGAGATCAATAAGAAAAACCCGTGAATAATGGCACTCGCTTTGGTCTGTCCACCAGATTGGATGTTGGCAGAACTACGAACGATTACTTGGGTAATGGGCAATCCTCCAATCAAACCTGATACCACATTACCTGTTCCTTGCGCTAGGAGTTCTCGATTGGTAGGTGTTACCCGCTTGTGTGGATCGAGCTTGTCGGTTGCTTCAACACATAGTAAAGTTTCGAGAGAAGCCACCAACGCTATGGTAAACCCAGTGAGCAAGACATCAGGTCTTGTGATGACCTCAAAATTTGGGAAAGCCAAAAGCGAAGTTAAGTCTGAAAGGCTTTCTGGCACAGGTACAGATACTAGGTGTTCTGCTTCTAACCCTAGGCTAGAGCCTCTGGTCAAGAAGAAAAAGACAATCCCGGCAACCACAGCTACTAAAGGTCCTTGTACCAATTGAAAGAATTTCCCCTTCTTACTGAGCACATTGCTCCATAAAATGAGGATACCGATTGCAATGACCGCAATGATGGTTGCCCCCTTATCAAAATTCCCGCTGAGCAATGCATTTAAGGTCTTTAGAAGTTCGGTTAAGGTATTTTCTCCATCAATCTGAAGAAAAGCAAAGTCTCCTTCAGGGTTTTTATCAATTCCGAAGAAATACGGTATTTGCTTTAGAATGATAATGATACCAATTCCTGTGAGCATCCCCTTTATCACCGATGAAGGGAAATAGTAGCCAATAATACCCAGTCTGAGGAATCCAAAAATAATTTGAATAACACCCCCCAATACCACGGCCACCAAAAAGTTTTCCCAACCTCCTAGTGCTGTAATGGCGGTGAGTACAATGGCCGCCAATCCCGCAGCGGGTCCGCTGACGCCAATTTGAGAGCCACTCGCAAAACCAACTACAATTCCACCTACAATTCCGGCGATAAGACCAGAGAAAAGAGGTGCTCCACTAGCCAACGCAATGCCAAGACATAGTGGCAGGGCAACAAAGAATACAACAATACTAGCTGGTAAATCGCTTTTTAAATTTTTAAACATAGCCATAAGCTTTAGGACTCTATATAAGAAGAGTCAATTCAATAATCAGGTTTGTTTGTCGAAAGTTAAGCAACTGCCTCGGGTGGAGGAAGGATGATCTTTTGCTGAAGACTATTATAGGAATTGAGATACGAAGGTGGACGAGTAATTTCTTGATTTCCTGAAAAAGCTGAAATTGCATTATCGATTTGGAAGAAAATATCTTTTTCGTCAAGTTCTTTTTTGTTTTCCTTCTTGTTTTCTTCCTCGGTATGATCGCAAACCGTCACCATCCCATCTTCAGATTCCACTATAACCAAAACGGAAGGAGCCAGTATCGAAAATACCAGCATGAATGCGCCGCAAATGGTTGTTAGTTTTCCCATAAATAGTTAAACGAATATACAAATATTTATGGGTATGATAAGTTCTCTTTATGCTTACTTCAAAGACTTGATATCCGTGGAAGGCAGCCATCCTATTTTACCATCTGCAATGCGAATTTTGTTCCACTGGTCAAACTCATCTAGAATTTGAACCTTGGTCCCCTCGTGTAGAATAAAAACCTCTTCATCACTGAGTTTCGGGCCTGAACGGACAGATGATTTCTCTGCAAATACAATGGCTGGTTGATCGTTGAGCTGATTGCTCTGTTGTCTAAACGCAAAAGCCACTGCCACCAATGCAATCAACAATGCGATGAAACTGGCAATGAAAGCAACACGTTTTACTGTAGAACTGGAAGCAAAGTAATAGACAAGAAATAGAAGCACAAATAGGCTCATTCCTACAATGGAAGTAACGCCCCAACCTTCATAGGTAAGCCGCCCTACTAGCCCGTCAAAAATACGACTGAAACCTGTTTTAGGCATAGGTTCTATGGCGTCGATCGTCATATTCTGAGCAAACGCCAAGTTATTCTTGATGTCAGCGTCGCCAGGTTTGAGCATCAGCGCCTTTTCGTAATAATAAATACTAGGCGCGATGTTATTCAATTTGTAGTGCGCATTCCCGAGGTTGTAATATACGGCAGCCGAATGCTGTCCGGAGTTCAAAATTTCCTCATACACCTCAACCGCTTCTGTAAAGTCGTCTTGATTGTAAAGCGCATTGGCCTTTTCGAATAGTGTTTCGGATTGGGCAACCCCCCAAAAGCTGCACGCCAGTAGAAGTATGGTGCAAAATCTACTTCCCATTACTTTTTCGTGCTTTTTTTGATAAACCATCGGAGGCCAAACAATACCAAAACGAATATGAGGATGAAAGGCCACAAATGTGTCAGCAAGATTAAAAACTGCATGAAATTCTTCCAACCCGAAGAAAAGCCGTTGGAGAATTGTTTCCCATATGCCGCTTTTTTGGGTTTTTCCCTGTAGAAATTCATGGTCAATGTGGACATTGCCACCTGACTGCGCAAGTATTTCAAGCGACCTTCTATCGATTCAATCTCTGATCGAAGCACGCCAATTTGCTTTTCGATTTGAAGAATTTCATTAACGGTATTGGCCTTTCCCAACAATTCTTGATAGCGCTGTTCGAGCTCCTTTTTCGTTTTCAATCGAGCCTCTACATCCAGAAATTCTTCGGTCACATCATTCACAAAGATTTGCCGATTGTCAAACTTTTGAACTCCTTCAGTAGCTTCCGCAAGGAAAGCATCAAACCGCTGCGAAGGTACTCTCACCACGATGGTTGCATTCACGCGATTGTCGTAGCTATTCTCATTGTCAGATGAAACGTATCCTTGGTGTTTCTGCACCGCTGCGAGTACCTTTTGGCGTGTTTCTTCTAAATCATCCGTTTCAAAACTGATATTGCCTGTTTTGATCAGCTTGCGCTCGGTTACCTGCTCTGGCGATTGCGTCGGCGCTTCTTCCTCAAAGTTTCCAATGGGCGTGGCTATATCCATGCTAGGAGCGCCTTCATAACTAGAATTATTGCCTCCACAAGCCAGCGGAAGCACCATCAATGAAAATATACCTACGAGCAGACTCTTCATGGATTACTTGATTTGTTTGTCAATTTCGGAAATAACTTGAGCTGCTTTCTGATAATCATCCTTCATGGCTTGCCCTGTGGCTGGTGTGTAGCGGGCTAATTCACAGTTTTCAAGCAGGGTAACAAACCCATTAATAGGTTCGGCCTGTACTTGACGCTCTGCCAACAATTGCTGAATTTTTGGTTTGGCAAACTCTGAAGTTTCAATATGAAGTTTAGCTTTCAGATAGTTGTGCAAGGCGCGTTCTAAAGATTCGTAGAAGGCCTCCTTCTTGCCTAAATTCTTTTTGGCTTCAGACAAGTACTTTTTGGCCAGACGATTGGCTTGTCGCAGTCGATTGCCTAATACATCAGCGTCACGCTCGCTCTTCTTTCTGTGGAAAACGATGGCTAGCGGAATCAATAAAAGGGGTAATAGAAGTGAAGCGTAATAGCCATTAGACCCAAAGAATGATTTCGTGGTCATGGAGGTGAGATTGGGCTTGAGTTTGAGAAAACGGAATTGATTCCCAGCTCCTACAACTGATTGCTTGTTCGCTGTAATATTGGCGTCTCCTGTGTTGCTAGAAACAATGGCTGTTGTATTAGTTGGGCCTTCGGTCACGTCAATTAATACCTCTGGAGACGATAGGATTTTATAGCTTTTCGTATTGGGGTCGAAGTAGGAAAACGACAAAGAAGGGATTGGATATTTCCCTTGAAATTGAGGGACCACTGTGTAGTTATCTACAATGCTTCCTTGCATCCCAGATAGGTTTGTACGCACACTATTGGAACGTTCTGGTTCGTACACTTCTAAGGAACTGGGCACATTTAATTTTGGCAGGTCGAAGAGTTTGAGATTTCCCTTCCCTTTTACCTGCACGCTGGCTTGCAAAGATTCTCCTCCTTTCAATGTGTTCTTGCTCGTGGTGACCTCAAAGCTGAAATCGCCCACGGCACCCGTGAAATTGTCTGGTTTGCCTTCTTCCGGTAAAGGTTTCACCTTGATGGTACGTTTGGCCGCAGCCACAGTCTTCTGGACCTGGGTGTAAATTCTTCCCCCAAAGAAATCACGCCTATTGGTCGGCACTTCTACAGAAACATTGAGTGCCAAGGGCTCAATGCTCAGTTTTCCTGATTTCTGAGGGTACAATACTTTCCGACTGATGATGATCGAATTGTAGGGTTGGCCTTTGTAAGAATCTGGCTTGATCTCGAAACGTGTAATTTTCATGTCGTGGCTCCAAAAGCCATCATACTTCGGACGGTCTACTTCGGTGAAGTTGGTGACATTCACTGTGCGGCCAAAATACAATTTGTACACCACGGTGATGTCTTCATTCAGGAAAGGATTGCCCTTTGAAATTTCTGCCACCAAATGTAGGTTTTGGTCGGCAATGTAATTTGGATCGTTAGGATCTTTGGGCACTTCTACGGGTGAAGTGACCACCACCTCTACGGGCATGGTCTTGTAGACTTGCCCCTCGATCTCAACCGTAGCTTGCTTGATGGTGAATTTTCCTTTGCGGGTGGGCGTAAGGATGTAGGAATAGGTTTTCGAAAAACTACGCTTCCCGTTGATCCAAGAATTGCTAATGGATTGGTTGGGTCCCATCACCACTTTGAAATTCTGAAAGCTGGGTGGCGTAAAGTTGTCGCCATCCTTATTCATCTGAAAATCGATGCGCAAGCGTTCGTTTAGTCCGAGACTGCTCTTGCTTACTTTCGCTTCAAATTTCACAGCGTCTTGGGCCTGCAACCCGAAAGTGAAGGCCAAACTGAAGAATAGGATGTATGCTTTTACGAACTTCATAGTCTACCAGTCCTTTTCTGCTTTGGTTTTAGGCCCTTTGGCTTTTTGCACATTGATCTTGTCTTGTACTTTATTCTCTTCGTTATTGGCAGCTTCCAACAAATTTTTCACTTGCTGTGGGCTCAACTGATTAGGTCTAGGCTTCTGCTGCTGTTGCTCCTCTTTGGGTTTGTCGCCGCCTTGATTTTTGTCTTTTTGGTCTTCCTTTTGATCTCCTTTCTGGTCTTCATCATTTTCGCCTTCCTGATCTTTCTGGTCTTCTCCCTCTTGATCCTGCTTTTCTTGATCCTGATTCTCCTGGTTTTCGTCTTCGTTTTCGCCTTCCTGGTTTTGGTCTTTATTTTGTTGGTCCTTATTCTGATCTTGATTTTCATCATTGTCATCACCGCCGCCACCGTCTTGTTCTTTTTTCAGGAGTTCTTTGGCCAAAGCATAGTTATAGCGCGTTTCTTCGTCGTTGGGATTGTTGCGCAAGGCATTCTTATAAGATTCTACGGCCTTCTCGTATTCTTGCATTTTCATGTGAATATTGCCCAAATTGTGCCAAGCGCCGTGTTTTTCTGACTTTTCAGTGGCTGTTTTAGCCGCTTGTTGGTAACGCGTAGAGGCTTCCAACAAACTTTCGTTGCGATAATAGGCATTCCCAAGATTATAAGGGGCTACAGGATTAGAGGCATCTTTGGAAATGGCTTTTCGGTACTCGACCTCGGCCTCTTCAAACTCGTTGCTTTCTAGTTCTTGATTCCCCTGATAAATATAATTATTAGCCTCTGCCGCTACTTTTTCAGCCTTTTCAAGGTCCAACTCTGCGGTTTCCTCTTGAGCGTGCAGCGACATCATTGCTAGGAAACACAATATGCTAACTACGACATGCCATTTTCTCATCATCATTACGCCGCTTTCTTTTCGTTGAACAAATTCAATTTTTTCAGCCAGGCTGTTTTTTTATCCAATACAAAAACATCTAAGAATAAGCAGAGAAAACCAAAACCAACGAACCACTGAAACTGATCTTTATAATCCACAAACTTCTTTGCTTCAAATTCAGTTTTGTCAATATCTTCCAGCGATTCCTTCACAAAATCAACAACTTCTTGGGTGTTATTTCCATTGACGTATTCGCCATCAGACTCATCTGCGATCTCCTTCAAAATCTCTTCGTTTAAGCGTGTGATCACCACCTCGTTGTCACGATCTCTCTTGTAACTTTCCGTAACACCATTCTTCTTGATTGGAATGGGACCTCCTTTAGTAGTTCCAACGCCGATGGTAAAAATGGTGATTCCTGCCTCTTGCGCAGCCTTTTCGGCCGCCGCAGCTGCATCTGAATCGTGGTCTTCTCCGTCAGAAATGATAAACAGTACCCGATTGGTCTGATCGTCATCATTGTAGTAAGTAGCTGCTAGATTTATGGCCTGCGCAATTGCAGTTCCTTGGGAAGACACAATATCGGTATTCATGTTTTGAAGGAACATTTTACCGGCCGCATAGTCTGTAGTGATGGGAAGTAGAGGAAATGCTTGCCCTGCGTAGGCTACAATTCCGATGCGATCACTCGCCAACTGATTGACAATTTCTGAAACCAACCGCTTGGTCTTTTCCAAACGATTCGGTGCAATATCTTCCGCTAGCATACTCTTCGATACATCAATCGCAAACACGATGTCTACCCCTTCTCGTTTCACTGTTTCTAGCTTTGTGCCTATTTTCGGATTTACCAAACCAACCGATAAGAACGTGATTCCTAAAGAAACAAGCAATAATTTTAACACCCCTTTAAAACTGGATCTATCTGGGCTCAAGCGCCCTAGCAGTGATCGATCAGCGAATCTCCTTTGAGCCTTATTTCGCCAAACTTGCAGCAAAACGAACCCCAACACCATTACAGGTATGATGGCTAAAAAGAGTAAATATTTGGTCTCTTCGAGTTGATACATATTTTAGGGTCTAAACAAAGCTTCGGTATACGGTTGCTTTCAAAAACAATTCGAACAATAGCAGCATTCCCGCAAGCAACACCAGCGGCCTGAACTTTTCTTCGTAATTGGTATACTTGAATTCTTCTATTTCGGTTTTTTCAAGTTTATTGATCTCGTCGTAAATCTGTTCTAGCTTCTCGTTATCTGTTGCTCGAAAGTAGGTGCCGCCAGTAACTTTCGCTACCTCTTTCAACAAATCTTCATCAATCTCCACATCGCGTAAGCCATATCTAAAACTGCCATCAGGATTCAAGGCCACTGGTGCCAAGGCGTTTCCGTTGGTGCCTAATCCAATCGTATAGGTTTTGATACCGTATAAGCCTGCGGCTTCAGCAGCATCGGAAGGCTGAATTTCTCCAGCATTGTTCACCCCATCCGTTAGCAGAATGATCACCTTACTTTTCGCTCTACTGTCCTTCAAACGATTTACAGCGGTGGCTAATCCCATACCTATGGCCGTTCCATCTTCGATTAAGCCATCAAATCGGATTTCACGCAGCGCATTGTTGATAACGCGTTTATCACTTGTGATCGGCATTTTCGTGTAACTTTCTCCCGCATAGACCACCAAACCAATGCGATCATTTGGGCGATCATTTACAAATTCAGAAGCTACCTGCTTCAAGGCTGCTAGGCGATTGGGTTTGAGGTCTCTTGCCAACATACTGGAAGATACATCAATGGCCATCACAATATCGATTCCTTTGTTGGTCTTGGTACGTGTAGAAACATCGGTGGTTTGTGGCCTGGCCATAGCAGTAATCAAAGCGGCTAAAGCTAGTAGGCGAAAAGCAAATAATAAGGGTCTAAGTCGTGCCCAGAAAGAGGGTGTAATTTTAAAGCCTCTTAGTGATGAGATGCGCAGGGAAG
>CAWUKP010000085.1:0-8989 GCA_963922975.1 uncultured Spongiivirga sp.
TATTTAGGTTACCGAAATTTAAACTCGATTTTGTTTCCTTTTCTTGGGAATTTTGCAATCGTGAAAGGCTGACAAATTACGGTTGCCACCATGTCAGAAGGCGCAGGCTCTTGCTTTTGAAGCCATACTTCTGTGGCGTCCTCTACCTCATGAACCGAATCAATAGTGATGCTATATCCGCTAGTAGGCACTTTCCCTACACACAAGGCCACCACCACTTCTTTTTCAAAATCAATAACAGGAACCGGTATCCCAGGTTTGCGCGTCATATTTACGCGCATAAAAAACTGCTGTAATTCTTTTTCATCTTGAAAAATAATCTGCTTTGCCTCGGAAGGACCTCCGTGAGACTCTTTCACTAAGATTTCGTAGTCCATTTGTTGCACTTTGCTGGCATCAGCTTCAACTTGTTTGTTGGCTCCACAGGCAAACATGAACAACAGAACCATCATACTCAAAAGTTTCATAGGCAGTGCTTTATACCAAAGAAAAGGCCTTTTCATAGATATGCTCATACATGGGCAGGATATTGTGAATATCGAAACGCCGTGCGAAGGTCTCCGCATTCTCTTTAAACTGCTGTAAAGTCTGCGCATCTTTCAAAATTGAGATGCCATGGGCTGCCATGGAAGCCACATCTCCCACATCGCTCAAATAGCCCGTAACCCCGTGTTTGTTTACCTCCGGAATTCCACCTGTATTGCTTGAAATCACTGGTGTTTTGGAAATCATCGCTTCGAGTGCAGCCAAACCAAAACTCTCGGTTTCGGAAGGCAGCAAGAACAAATCGCTAAAGCATAAAATACGATCAATTTCGTTGCTATTCCCCAGAAATACTACTTTGTCTTGAATCTCTAGCGCATGGCATAGGTCTTCCGCAGCATCGCGTTCTGGCCCTTCCCCTACCATCATAAGCTTACTTGGAATCTCCTTTTGAATTTCATAGAAGATTTTGATCACATCAGGAATTCGTTTGACAGCTCTGAAGTTACTGATGTGTGTAACGATCCGCTCATTTTCTGAGGCCATCATTGACCGCTGACAATCGGTAAAATTGTTTTTATACTTCTCAACATCAATGAAGTTGGGTACAACTTCGATTTCTTGCTTCACATCGAAAAGATCCAAGGTATCTTGTCGTAAGCTCTGTGACACCGAAGTCACTACATCCGATTTATTGATACTGAAGGTTACGGCAGGCTTGTAGTAGGGATGTTTGCCCACTAAGGTGATGTCCGTACCGTGAAGCGTCGTGACCATGGGTAGATTGATGCCTTCTTCCGCCAACATCTTTTTCGCCATATATCCGGCATAGGCATGGGGAATGGCATAGTGTACATGCAACAATTCAATTCCGTATAATTTCACCATATCCACCAATTTACTCGACAGCGCAAGCTCGTAGGGTTGATAGTGAAACAAGGGATACTCTTGAACGGTTACTTGATGAAAGTGAATGTGTTCATTCAAAAAAGCCAAGCGAACCGGCTGCTGATAGGTGATGAAGTGTACTTCGTGCCCGCGAGACGCCAGTGCAATGCCCAGCTCCGTGGCAACGACACCACTACCTCCAAATGTAGGATAACAAACTATGGCAATTTTCATACTCAATCTCTTATGGCGTCGTAAATAATTCCTTGTATACGTGAACGAATGTCTTTGCTAATCAAGCGTCTATTGGTTCCGTCTGGAAAGGTTCGATTGGAAAGAAAAACGTACACAATCTCTTCTTCTGGATCGGCCCAGGTGAAGGTACCCGTAAATCCAGAATGTCCAAAACTGGTCATAGAAACACAACCGCAAGTAGGACCCACATCTCCTAATTGAGGTTTGTCGAAACCTACCCCACGTCGATTGTCTTGTTCACAAAAATAACAGGTATTGAAGCGATCTATTGTTGCTTCTTTGATAAAACGTTTTCCTCCATAGTACCCTTTCTGCAAGTACATTTGCATGATCTTGGCGACGTCGTTCGCGTTGGCAAAAAGACCCGCGTGTCCTCCAACGCCTCCTTGCATGGCAGCGCCCATATCGTGCACATATCCCTTGACTACTTGATAGCGGTAATAGTTATCCGCTTCGGATGGTACAATGCGTGTATCAGAAATCTTACCAAGTGGATTGTACATGGTAAAGTTGGCACCCAATTCTCTGTAATAAAGAGAACTAGCCACCTTATCCAAGCCACGTTGGTAGCTCTTTTCAACATACATTTTTAAGAGATAATACGGTAGGTCGCTGTACTTGTACGTCTTACTGTCTCGCAAATCGCTATCTAAAATGCGCTGGAAGATAGAATCTTTATAATTCGATTTCAAGTACAAGTTTTTCGCTACCGGTATAGTGTAATCATCTATTTTCTCGCTGCGATAGTACTCGATTGAAGGTTTACTGGTAGTCGAATCTAGCGTACTCACGTAAAATGGAATCCACGGTTTAAAACGCCCGTAGTGAGAAAGCATTTCTTTCAGTGTAATCGACGACTTGTTCGATCCTTTGGTTTTCGGAATGAAGTCGCCCAGACGCGAATCTAAATTCACCATTCCTTTTTCCTCCATCTTCATGATGACAGGCAGTGTTGACAAAATTTTCGTAAGTGATGCTAAGTCGTATACATGATCCCAGCGCACCTTCCGATCTTTCATGTAGGTATGATGCCCAAAGGTTTTTTCGTAGACTACTTTACCACGTCGCGCAATCACAACTTGTCCGCCAGGTGCGATCAAAGACCGCGGAAGGCTGTAGAGAATCGTATCAATACTCTTCAAACGCTCCCCGTCTAAGCCTGATTCCTCAGGAAAACCATACGTAAGTCGTTTGAGGTTTTGAGTAGGCAAACTAGTGCCTACGGGTAATTCAGGATGCGCGGTGACTGGTAACTGTCCTTTCGCCGCAAACCCACCAAAGATGAGTTGCGCCGATCGCTCTTGAGCCAACGGACTATTTTGATAACTGACAATAATTCCTTCGATATTGCTAATACTCTGTAAATCAAGAAGGGCATACGGTTTTACAAAGAGGTCAAGGATGACTTTCTTTTCCCGAGCTATTTCGTAGAGCCAAACTTTTTCGATTTCCGAAAATGCATGATCCTTCCAAGGATTTTCGTTGGAGCGGTGAAGGCCAATAATGACTGTATCGTAATTCTGTAACTTGTTGAGCAACGCGTCAAGCTTGTTCGCCTTGATGTGGTCTACGCGTCCATACTTTTTTAAGGTGGTGATAAAATGACTTCCTTTGGCATCACCCATCTGTACATAGGCCATTTTTCTGGCCACGGAAGCTACAGGTAAAATACTATCATTCTTGACAACTGTTATGGATTGTTCTACAGCCTTTGCCTGAATCAATCGATCTTCAGCGGTGTTCAGGTCAGCATAAAGCGTCGACGTCTGAACTGGACAATATTGATCTAAGCCTACTTTGTATTTCGCCTTCAATATTTTCTTCACCGAATGCGCTAAACGACTTTCCGTAACCAAACCATTGGTGTATGCCTCTCTGATGCGCTCTATGGCCTTTGGAATGTCTTCAGAGATGAGTAAAACGTCGTTCCCAGCCATAAAAGCTGCCAAATCTACATCCCCCGGACTGGTATAATTTGAAACCCCTTTCATTTCCAGAGCATCTGTAAAGATCAACCCATTGAATCCGAGCTTTCCCTTGAGCAAATCAGTAACCACTGCTTTGGATAGTGATGAAGGAACCCCATCCTGGCTTTCTAAGCTCGGAACATTCAGGTGAGCTACCATCACACTCTCTAGTTTATTTTCGATGAGCCTTTTATAGGGAAAGAGCTCTACGCTATCAATACGCCCATCTGTAAAGGCGATGGTTGGCAAGGTTTCATGTGAATCTGTATCGGTATCGCCATGCCCCGGAAAGTGTTTGGCATTGGCCAGAATGCCTTCCCTTTGCAAACCGCGCATCAGTGCGAGTGCTTTGGCCGTTACATTTTCTTTTTCCTCGCCAAAGGAACGATTTCCGATAATGGGATTCTTAGGATTGGTATTGATATCAACTACTGGCGCAAACGTAAAATGCACACCAAGACGTTTGGCATGTTTCCCCATTTGACGACCTACTTGCTCAATAATTTTGTCATCCTTGATGGCTCCTAAGGTCATATTCCAAGGAAAGGCATGGGTTGAATCTAGGCGCATGGCCAAGCCCCATTCGGCATCCATACCTATTAAAAGTGGAACGCGTGCTTGTTGCTGTAGTCTATTGTGTAAATGTGCTTGACGGATAGGACCTCCTTTGGAAAAGATAAGTCCGCCAATCTTATGGTCTTTCACCAGTTGATACAATCTATTCTCGTGAGCAAGGTCTTGATTCGAATATGCTCGTGCCATGAACAGTTGGCCAATCTTCTCATTGACCGACATAGATGCATACACACTATCTACCCATTGCTCTTGTGCCTTCACATTGTAGGCCAAGAGTGGGTCTAATTGTTGTGCTGATACAGTGAGACAACAACCGATTGAGAGGATGAGCAGCAGGCGCTTCATAGATTCTTTTCTTGTGTAAAGAGAAAACCGTGCCAAGTGAACACTTCGTATGCGAAAGATACTATTAATTTAAAAAAAAGTGCCTTCAAGGTTCCGCTTTAAGGCTATTTTAAGAAAAGTAAGTATTGGGGTTCTTAGAGAAATCTAGCATGCCAACTCTCTTGGGCGGGAACTTCCCAATTCTCCTCAAATTCACCCTTGTTCACCACTAGGTTGTTGAACACGACTGTTTTCTTCCCCACCGCTTTTTGCTTTGCCATTTTTTTAAACTCAGCCAGTGGTTTATACGCGATAAACTCACCCTGTTTGTAGGTGACATTCATCTTGTCAAGCAAATCCACTTCGTATTGCTTCTCCAATTCCTGAATAAAATGCACGGAAGCATCAATGGAGCAACCTGATGCTGCATTCACGGCCTGATCGAGGCCAATCACTATAAAACGGTGGTAGGGTATGAGGTATCCTGCTTTGAGATCCGCTCCATGGGCCGTCCATTGGGTTAGGAAAGTCTCCAAAGCCTCTTCAATGCTTTCTTTTTCTGCTTCGGAAAACTTACGATTGGATTGATAGATCCAGACGCGCGCGTCTTCTGGTAAAAAATTGAAATCAACCAGCATGCTTATAAATCTTGGGCGTTGGCAATGAGCTCGGCAACATCTAAAACTTCGATGGCGCCTTCCTTTTCTTTTGCTTTCACTCCATCCGTCATCATGGTATTGCAAAACGGGCAACCCGCAGCAATGATATCGGGCTTGATTTCTAAAGCTTGTTCGGTACGCTCGATGTTGACTTCTTTGTCGCCTTTTTCAGCTTCTTTGAACATTTGAGAACCTCCTGCTCCACAACACAAACCTCTTTTCTTGCAATTGCGCATTTCGACCAACTCCACCTCTAACTTCTTAATCAATTCACGTGGAGCTTCGTACACATCGTTCGCACGCCCTAAATAGCAAGGATCGTGAAAAGTGATGCGTTTGCCTTTGTATTGACCTCCTTCAACAGTTAGGCGTCCTTCGTCTAAAAGTGATTTCAAGAATTGAGTGTGGTGCATCACTTCGTAGTTTCCGCCAAGGGAAGGATACTCGTTCTTTATTGTATTGAAGCAATGCGGACAGGCAGTGACCACTTTTTTTACTTCGTAGGCATTCATGACCTCAATATTAGTCACCGCTTGCATCTGAAATAGAAATTCATTCCCCGCTCTTTTGGCAGGATCTCCAGTACAGCTTTCTTCAGTGCCCAAAACCGCAAAGGAAACGTCAGCCTTGTTCAATAATCGTACAAATGCCTTCGTAATCTTCTTTGCTCGGTCGTCAAAACTTCCAGCACAGCCCACCCAGAACAAAACTTCGGGTTGCTTGCCTTCTGCCATCATCTCGGCCATTGTTGGCACTTTGAGTGTTTCGCTCATTTCATATTATTGTTAGTTGGTGGTGAACTCAATTAGGAATCGAACTCAAACCATCAACAGTTAATCGTGCTTGCCATCGTCAAAAACCTGGATGGTCACTTCCTTTTCCACCAAATCTGTAAACTTGCCGTTGTAGCGCGTTGCCTTTACCAAATGGTTATCGATCCAGTGGTAGTTGCCTCCTCTGGGCTTGCCCATCAATAGGCTGTGATATTTGAACCCGTGTTCGGCCAACCATTTCTCAGTCACTTCTCTATGCGCTTCGGTGCGCGAAGTGAAAAAACAAATCATATGTCCTTCTTCGTACCACTTATTACATGTAATCTTAGCATCTTCGAAAGGCTCGCAAGTGGCCATACGCCAAGGTTCTTCGTTGGGTACATCTTCAGTAATCGTCCCGTCAATGTCTATTAAGTAATTCTTGACGCCTTCCGGCAATACCGGACTTACGTGTTCTCCAGACTCAACTTTCTCATGCAGCAACTTATCTGCTTCTTCTCGGTTCATTCTCTAGGTGTTAGGTGTTTGTTATTTATGCTTCGTTTTTCCAGTTTAGGCGATCCATCTGATTGAATGGCCATGGGGCTCCGTTATTCTCAACGTTCTGCATCATGTTATTCAATTCGCTTGGTGCAGCCGATTGTTCCATCACCAAATACTTCCGCATATCGATGATGATAGACAACGGGTCGATATTGACAGGACAGGCTTCCACACAAGCATTACAGGACGTACAGGCCCATAACTCTTCGTGGGTGATATAATCTCCCAACAGTTGTTTGCCATCTTCCACAAACTTGCCCTGATTGGCATCTATGTTTTTACCCACTTCTTCCAAACGATCACGCGTATCCATCATGATCTTTCTGGGTGATAATTTCTTTCCTGTTTGGTTGGCCGGACATTCGCTTGTACAGCGGCCGCATTCCGTGCAGGTATAAGCGTTGAGTAGTTGTACCCAGTTCAAATCTTGTACATCAGAAGCACCAAACTTGGCGGGGGCCTCTTCTTCCGCACCCTCCGCAGGAGCGGCAAATGGATCTGCATTGGGGTCCATCATTAACTGAACTTCCTTGGTGACCGCTTCGTCATTCACAAACTGACCCTTTGGTTTTAAGTTGGCATACCACGTATTGGGGAACGCTAGCAATATATGCAAGTGTTTTGAGAAATACAGGTAGTTCAAAAAGATAAGAATACCTGCAATATGTAACCACCAGGCGGTACGCTCAATGGTATGTAAGGTGCCAGTGGTAAAGCCATCAAAAAGAGGCGCTAGTAAACCACTTACTGGATTGCCAATGCTAGCTTGTTGAAATTCTACATCTGTGGCATTCATGAGAATGAACAACGACATCAAAACCATTTCAAAGTACAAGATGTAGTTGGCATCATTCTTAGGCCAAGAAGTCATTTCTGGTTTCCAGAAACGCTGCAGTTTTAAGGTATTTCTTCGCAACCAAAAAACAACTACCGTAATGAAAACAAGCAACGCCAGGATTTCGAAAGTACCGATCAAAAATCCATAGAGACCTTCACCCAGCAATGGTTGAAAGATGCGGTGGGTTCCAAATAGACCGTCGATAACAATCTCCAACAATTCTATATTGATAATGACGAAACCCACGTAGACCACCAAATGCAGTAGGCCAGCTATAGGTCTTACGACCATTTTAGACTGTCCGAGGGCAATTCTTGCCATGTTTGCCCATCGGGCACCTTTATTATCGGAGCGATCAACATCTTTTCCGAGTTTGATGTTTCGCACCAATTTTTTCACGTTTCTGGCAAAATAACCCACACCCAAAATTAGTAGGATGGCAAAGGCAATATTTGGCAGGTATTGCATAGTCTAATTGTTTTTTTGGAGTGCAGGATCTTCTTCAGGTACTTCGTATTCCTTCTGTCGTTTTCCGAAGAGAGAAAAGTGAACATAACGCTTTGGGTTCAGGCGCATGTCTTGAAGTAGTAATTCTAACTGGTTGGAGGCGTCGTCCAAATTTTGATACAGTCCGTCGTCTTGCAACAATTTCCCCAAGGAACCCTCACCAGCATCAATCTTCTTCATAACCTTATCAAGACTTGCGATGGTGGTTTGAAGATCATTGACCGTCTTTTTGATATCCGCTTCTGACAACGATTTGGTCAAACTCGAGAGGTCATTGGAGACATTCTCAAAATTCCCAATGGAATTATCGAGTTTCTCTTTATTATCACTCACGAGCGCATCCAAGGATTGTGATGTTCTTTTAAACGTACTTAAGGTTTGGTTCAAACTGGTCAAACCACTTTTCAAGTTTGATCTGTTTTCCTCATCGAACACCAAATTCACGTTGCGCATCAACGAGTCTGCGTGCACGATAAAACTTTCGATATTATCTTGAAGGGGTGCTAATTTCGATTCGATGGCTTCTGTGAATCCTTGTCGATAACCCACGGTAAGCGTATCTCCAGACTTGGCAGGAGTGCCACCATCTTGAGCCAGTTCAACAGCCAAGGCTTTTCCACCGATAAAACCAGCTTCATAGATGACTGCTCGACTGTTTTCAGAAAAGGGAAAATCGTCTTCGACCGAGAATGTAACGATCAATTGGCCTGTGTTATTCAAAAATTCGATTTTCTGAATCTTTCCAACGGGCAACCCATTGATAGTAACGCTAGTTCCGGGTACCAAACCGCCTACATTATCGTACACGGCGTAGAAGGTTCGAGCGGACGTCCAAAGCGGATTTGCCTTCAAAAAACTAAACCCAAAAATAAATAAAGCAATGCCCATAATGACGAGCAATGCTGTCTTAATCTCTCTTGAAATCTTCACTTGCGAGAATTTTCTCGTTCCGAACAAAAATAGAAATTATTTTATTAAGAACGACTATGATTAGGGTTGCTGCAGCGCCTCAGCAACGGATATCTTTTTACCCTCTCTGTAGGCTACCAGATAGGCAGATGTATAGCCCGCCTGCTTGGCTTGTTCCTTCATTGCCAGGGCGCGCTTGTAGTCTGAGGTGCTTCCGTGGAAGTAGCGATACAACTTGCCAAATTTCTCTCTCGAAATGTCTTCAAG
>CAWUKP010000086.1:0-8958 GCA_963922975.1 uncultured Spongiivirga sp.
TGGCTGCTTTCGCCTTAAAAGAACGCAGGAGCAAAGATTGGGGAAGAACTCTGAAGTACACGCCCCCACCAATGGCCAATTCTTTTGGACCCACGTTGAAAATACTCATGGGTAGTTCCAAGATATTGTTGACCATTTTGAATTCCTTGCCGAAATCCTTCCAGCCGTAAAAGGGCGTTGTTGCCGGATAGACTGAACTGGAATAGGTAAACCCAAAATCATTCAAGACTTCATACATCCAAGCTACCTCTTGGTTTACTGAGAAATATGGCGCGCGGTAGCCTTGAATGTTCACTACCCCAGCCTGTTGCAGGCTTTTTAAGTTGTTCTTCAAATCCTCAACGAACTCTTCACGTGAAAGGCTTGTGACTGGTTTGTGCGTATTGGAATGACAGCCTATTTCATGTCCGCGCTGCTGAATTTCTTGAATGAGCTCTGGGTACGCCCTCGCCACGTCGCCCACCACGAAAAACGTGCACTTCATTTGTTGTGCATCCAACCATGAAAGAAACCAGTGGGTGGTTTCGGGAACGCGCTCTGCGTAACGGTCACCATCTTGCATGCGAAAGCGAATGTCTTCTAAATCAATACTGAAAAGATATGTAGGCGCCTGCTTCATGCCCATGGTATCAGCGTAGTTTGTATAAATTCAGTTTTCCTTCGGTATGCACGAGCTCCACATGTGCTTGTAACTCATGTCTGGTAAGCAAGTAATCAGCGCCACTTTCCTTAAAAAATAATGTGCGCTCCGACATGTTGGTGAGCGCATCTAGCTTTTTCCTACGTTGATGCCATTCAATCAAGCGCTTAGGGTTTCCTTCAATGAGCGAAGAAGAACCTTTAACATCTAAGATGACCGACCTTCTCGCGCCAATTCTAATAATTGGGGGACCTACAAAAACAGCATCCTCCGGTGTGTTGGCTTTGATAAAGGTCATCATACGGTCTGTAGATGTGCAATCGGGTGTTCTGTTTGATGGTGTGAGGTTGAAGCTCTCGGGAAGAATGAAACGAGCAATGTCATTTCCCGCAAACGGAATCTTGTCGTAAAATGATGACTTACAGGTGAGAATAATGACGCTAAACAAGGCAAAAATACAGGGAAGTACGTACTTATAATTTTTTAGCTCGGTCAGTAGAAATGCCAAAGCGAAAAAGCCCGGAAGGACCGCTAACTTTTGAATACGCACCAACTGGAACGCCATACGTAGATTGGTGCCAAATCCAGCATTGATCCAGCTTTCGACATATAACGAAAGTAGTGGTAGGACTAACAAGGCTAAACAAATTCCCCACAACAAATACGCTTTTACGCGTAATCTTTTGTGGTAAAAAGAAAGAATCAGTAGCAACAACAGCGGTACTGCAAAGAATAGGGTTTTGACCGCCACCCATTGTTCCAAGAAAAGCATTGGATCTTCAAAACTTTCTGGTATTCTGTAATAAAACGCTTCTTTGAATGCGGCTGCGTCATATCCTTCTAGAGAGGTGTCTGTTTTTGAAAAATAATTGTAGATAAAAGGCAACATTCCTAAAAGCAGTGCGCCAGCAGTGGTCAACAAACGCCCCACTAACGGTCGTAGTTGAAACCTTCCTTGCCATTCAGCATATAAATAAAGACCACAGAAAATAATCACTCCCCCCAAACCAGAGATGGGATGAAAGTTGAAAACCAAACCAGTTAAGAGCGCCACCAAAGGAAATTTCTCTTTTTGGTTGGGGTTGAAAAACAAAAAGGGTAAGGGCATAAGGGCGTAGTATACCGTTCGTGGCATAATCGACCAAAGCCCTGAAATTCCCCACATCTCCAGTCCTGGCAGCCAAACAATCCCGCGCATCAATACGGAAACGATCAGCGCAGCCCAAAGACTATTGGTGACGCGGAAGAGCACAAAAAACCAAAGTAGTCCGAAGCACAGACTCGCCAACAAACCGAAGAGGTTGATACCCTGAATGTAGTTTCCCATGATGCTCGCAAAAAACCGCATGGGTTGCACAAAAAATGGGGTATAATATCGAACATTGTCCAAATCGTTCAAGTAAAGATCTTTTTGATAGGTGGAAGGATCGTCGAACTTCACCCCGATAGGCGTAATACTGAGCACATCTGACACAAAAACGGTGTGACACTTATGTCGATTCTCAACAAAAAAACCAAGAGCAATCGCCAGATTGAGAACTATAACCCCTAAGATGCTGTATTTTTTCAGCGCTCCGATCATGATGCCTTTGGCGCATTTTGAATGTCGTACTGAATGGCTTGAAGCAGTAATTGAAAGCCGAGAATTATACTCAAGGTGATGATCATGATAGTTCCCGTGGGTGTGGCAACATCTTGAGATGAATAGTCCCACCATGTATAGGCGCCAAAAAACACTCCAAAAAAGAAAAGTGGAAAGCCCACCAAGAGATACAAGGATCCTAAATTGAAATCATAGATAAAATATCCTTTGATCATTCGCTTTACAAACACTCTGAAAAGCTTGGGGATGAAAATGAAGGGCATCTTCCAAACCTGCATATTGGATTTTTCGTCGCCGTAAATAGCTGGCATGGCCACATCCTTGATCCGTACATCTTGATAGTAAAGCTGTGCTAAGAAAGAAGTTTCAAAAAAATAGCGGTTGGCAATTTTAGAGAAGTCCATTTTTCGCAGCGCACTGGTTTTGATGGCAAAAAAACCATTGGTCGGATCGAAGTTGTTCCAATAACCCGTAGCCGCCTTCGTTAAGAAGGAAAGCACCAGGTTTCCAAATCTGCGCACTTTGGGCATCTTTTTCAACGCACTGAAATCACGAAAGCGATTGCCTTTCGCCATATCACATTGGTCAGTCTGGATACGCGCAATCAAGTCTGGAATATAGGTCGTATCCATCTGATCATCAGCATCTACTTTGATCACTATTTCTGCGCCTAAATCTATCGCCTTTTTAAATCCTTCTTTGGTAGCGCCACCCACACCCAAATTCTTTGAGTTTGTCAGGAACGCTAACTCGAAATCATTTTCCTGAGCAATAAGGGATTCCTGAGGAAGTTGATCTGGACTTTGATCATCTACGACAATTACCCAATCGATACACTTCTTCGGAAGATGCGTGACGACCTGCGCAATATGTGCCGAGGCGTTGTAATATGGAATGACGACAGCTACTTTAGACATCTGGGGATTAGTTGGTGGTATTTCCGAAATACTTAGGCGAAATCAAAACCGCCGTAGCGAACAAAAACAGGCCTAAAATACCAAATAGTGGACGATATACGTACAAGTGTTCTCCAAATAACAGGGTAATCAACATGCCTAGCGTTAAACCGCTGAGCATTACCTTGTGAAAACTCCATTCTCTTAAATCAATTTTGAGGTAACTCCATAGCCATCTTAGGTACATAACCAGACCCACAATACCTACTTCGTTGATAAGCGATAAATAGATGTTATGAGCTGATGGCCCCACCATGACATAATTCACAAAGCCTGAACCAAACGGTATGATGTAGAAGTTATTGATCAAATAATCGATATACCGAGACGACAATTGGTTCCTACCCGCTCCGAGGTCGTCATACAATTGCCCTACATCACCTTGAAAGATTTCGTTGGGGTTTGAGATTCGATTTACTACGCGACCCTCAATGACCTCCACTATCCTTTCAATCAGAAAAGAATCGTATAATGATAGTACCAACGCAAACAATGCCAAGACAGCTCCTAGGTAAATAAACTTTCCTGTTCCCTTCCAGAAGAAATAGGCAGAAAAAACAATGATTCCCACATAAGAAGTACGTGAACCACTCAACACCAAAGCCACCAGCGAAATAGCAATGGCCGTAATCAATAAGATACGATTCACCTTGGCCGACTTGTTCAAATAGATTCCTGTGAGCGTAGCGAATGATATGAACATCGTCATACCCAGCACAATTTTGTTAGGTCCTAATGTTCCTGAAAAGAAACCATTGTACGCGATCTGATCGCCTTCACTCCACAAATAACCCACCACACCCGTATGCTGCAAAATAACGACCAAGGCTGCCGCAATGGTAAAAATGGACATGAAAGTAATGAACTGCGCATAGAATTTTGCGTTGCGCATTTGCACTAAAAAGAAGACGTATGAAAGGTAAAAAATGATCAGATGATACATAAACAATGCAGAACGCATAACCCAGACGGATCGATTGTTGACCAGACTGACAATCCACGTTACAAACATCATAAAGAAGGCATACACCACAAAATCGTACAAGAATTTGGTGTAGGGTTTGCTCTTGATGAACACGTTCATGGTGGGCATGTTCTGTAAGTAGAGATAAAGCACCCCAAGTCCTACAAAATCATACAGTCTGAGCTCATTGTGACCCGTAAGACTGTAATTGAATACTGCCAAATTGTAGTAGTAAGAAGCGAGCATCAAAAACAGGACGAATCTGATGAACTTCGACTCGGCCATCACCTGCAGCTCCCGTACAACTACGTCTTTCGTATTTATGGTCTTCGCGTCCTTCACTCGACTTCTCTATCTGATTTGATCGTATACCTCGCCTAAGGCTACTAAGGTATTGATTGCGTTGTAATTTTGGTGAACATAGTGCTTCAAATTGTTGGCGAGCTCCTGTCTTTTTTCGGCGTTTTTCATTAGCACGCGCAGCGCTTCCGAAATTGCCACTTCATCACCAGCATCCATGAGCAGACCTCGATCTTGCGCTAAAATGTCTTCACAGGCACCCACTTTGGTAGCCGCCACTGCCAAACCCGCTTGCCCGTACTCTAACAATGCCATGGGCAATCCTTCGTTGAAAGAGCTCAATACCCCAATTTCACAATCTTCTATCACAAAAGAAGCATCTGCCACGCTTCCATAAAAATAAATGTTGTCTTGCAGCCCTTTTTTGTCAATAAAGTCCTTGATTTCAGCTACATAAGCCTGATCTGATTCGTTTCCAAGGAGGTGGAGCGTCCAATTGGGAGATTCCTGCAGCACTTCGGAAAAAGCTCGAACAAGCACCTTTTGTCCCTTTACTGGCTTTACGTTGGCCACGCAGACCACACGTGATCCTTTTTCACCTTTTAAAATTGTAGGATTTGATATGGGTCTTGCAGGTACCACAAAATTGGGTAGGTAAAACGAAGGCGTTTTAAAATGTTGTTTTGACCATTGCAGTAAGTCTTCACTGACTGTGATGATGCCATCCAGCTTGTTGATGATGCGCTGGTAGAGTAACAATTTCGGGCGACTGATATCTACAAAACTTCCTCGGTGAACATGCCAGACTATGTTGGCTTTGTTTCCGTAGAATTTACTCAAATAGCTGATAAAAAAAGAACTAGAGTGCGCGTGGATGATATCAATACGGTTCTCCTTGACATACTTCGCCAGGCGTTTGGAAGCCTTCAAATCTACACGACGGTTTTTCTGAAGATGAACATAGCCTACTTCCTTGGCTAGACTCGTTTTTAAAGGTCCTTCAGTTCTGGTCACACAAAGGTGCGCTTCAAACTGCTCATCCTTCGTCATGGCATTGGCAAGGTTCACCGCCATACGTTCTGCACCGCCAGCTTGCAAAGAATCTATGACTTGAAGTACCTTCATGGTCTAACTCTTTTTTGGTGAATGAGCAATTGTGCCATTAAAAATAAGTTCGGAAGCACATAGAGTAATCCCTTGTAATTCCGCAAGGGGATATTCAGAACACGTTCTACAACTAAAATTCCTAAGAACAAGGTCGCAATCAGTGCGAAGTACTTCCAGATTTTAAAATCACGCCCATTCTTCAGCTGTACATATTGATAAAACGGTAGCAACAATAACAAACAAGCTTGGTATGCAAAAAAGTACACGCGACTCGTTATGAAAAGTACCAAAATGGCTAAGATCATCCCAGCATGGCGATCGATCCTATTAAAAAGGTACCCGAAGGCCAAGACGAACAAGCCAACTAAAGCAACAATTAACGACCAACTATTGGGTATTTGAAAGTTTAGGACTTCCCTTAAAAAGTAATACAACGAGCTACTGGTGGCATTTCTATCCAAGACAAAGAAATAAGATTTGAGCCCATTGAGGCCGAACACCAAATATTGCAAAGACATGGTCGCTATCACAAAAATCAGGAACCAGCCTATGTAATTCCACTGAATACGCTCCCAGATTTCCTTTGGCTTGAAAACAGTTCCGAAACTGTTGTTGTAAAAGAAATACGGCATCAAAATGATGGGATACAATTTATAGGTGAATGCCAACACAAAGAACAAGGCCGATATGGGCACCTTAGCTTTGTGATGAAACCAAATGGCGAAAAACAGCAATCCTCCCACCATCAAGTCATTCTGGCCATAGACAAACAGTTGAACTAAGTATGGGTTCAGCAAACAAAAGGCCAATACTAGAATGAATAGCCACTCTTTTTTAGATGGAAGCACGGTTAAAAAATCTTTCGTCAGGAAAAAAGCAGCCAAGGCCCAACTTGCAAAAAAGAGCAATCGGGGCAGGTTAGGATGCCATTGATAAAAAGGCACAAAAACGTTGTGCAACGGTCCATACCAGAACATTTTAAAGTTCCCAGAAGGCGTCTCATACGGGCTGGCACCATTCAGTACACGTTGCCACTGGATGATGTATTGCACATAATCGTGTTTGAAAGGCAGGAAGAAGGAAAGTATACCAAAAAGGATTGCACATCCTGTAAAGAGAAGGATGAGATTCTGTAAGCTGATATATTTTTTCAATTCAAACACTCAAAAGTTTCTTTATAGCTGCTTCAAAACGATCTAATGTATAGCTCCGCGACCATTCAATGGCGGCTTTTCGCTTGTTTTCAAAGGTTTCAAGGGAATTCAACACCTCTTCCACTTCACCAACTAAATCCTCAAATGTTCCATGGGCCAACACCCCACGTGCCCCCTCACCCAACATGAAAGGTACACATGAAACCGAACTTGCAATAGGAACCGCACCCCAGAACATGGCCTCCGCTACCACTTTGGGCCAACCTTCAGATTTTGATAGCAATATGAGAAAATGCGCGTGCTGCAAATGCTGCTTCACCGTTTCTTTATCTTGATTGCCGTGCAGAGTAGCCACCTCCTTTAAATCATGAGATTCGATATACTGCGTTAATGCAGTTCTCTCTTTCCCTTCCCCAAAAAAATCAATGCGGACATCGCGCCCCTTTTCTTTCAAGCGCTGCACCAGTTGTAAGGCGAGCAAGGGTTGTTTTCCAGGCGCTAGCGCACCCACGAAACAAAAGCGGATAGGCTCTTGTAGGTAAAGTGGCACCACGGCCTCTTTTTCTTCCTCCTTGTATGTGGCCGTAAAAAAAGGAACGATATTACTCGTTTGTTGAGGCCATTCGCCGTAAACCAAAACACGCATGTTCTTGCTCAGCGCAGTGTTGCTGAGGATATTTTTTTGAAGGCGATAACTGAGTGGTTGTTCACTTTTGGGATCCCAGTTGCCCGCATATTTGGCGGTTTTGGTTTTGTTTGGGAAAAAAAGCTGTACTAGACAACCCAGCAGTGCAATATTACCTGGACATCTGAGATGGATGTGTGTGGCCAACCGCATTGCACCGAACAAACGATAAAGCACCACCAGCATCTTTGGCAACGAAGCCAGTGCTTTTCCTGCGGATGTAAAGTCTAAGGTAGGTACTGCAACAATACTGATATTTTGATGTTGATAGGCCTCATGGATAGCATCTACTTCTTCGGACTTTTCGAAGGGTACCAACAGCATAAGCTCATCCACGTATTTCGACCAAAGATTCATTTCACGCACAAGCGGTCCGTAGGCATACATCTTACCATTGTGCTCATAATGCTTCGCATGACTCACCATTAAAAACTTCATGAGGCAGTGGGTTTACGAAATTGAAGTGCGATCAGCCCCGTGATTCTTCCCAAAAACTCTCGCCAACCATCGCTCTTGAAAGGAGGACGTAAAGAGTTGCTTAATCTTGTAAGCGCCAACAATAGAGAAATGGTATACCATTTTACTTTCGAAGAAACTCCAGGTTGCGGATGTTTTAATCGCCAAACATACCATCCGTTTCGGCTCACCATCTTTCCGTATTTATAAAAATTAGGTCGCCCTGATTGATGGTGATAATGATTGAGCCGTGCAGCTGTATTCGTTAAAAGTTTGCCGTAGGCAGATGCGCGCACCGAAAAATCAAAATCCTCATAGAGTCCATAGCCTTCAAAGAAGGTAGAAAACTGAATTTTTTCAAAAACAGCCGTGCGATACGCGGTAATTCCGCCCATAATGTGTTCTACTTCATACCACTTTCCTGTAGGAGGTAAACTCGATTTCCCATGACCATACCTTGGAATTATTCCTGGTTGTACTTCGTACGGATAGAGGCCTAGTTTTGCTCGCAAAGCATCACGACTGGATAAAGGCAAGAAATACCCATCTAGTACATTGGCATTCTTGGGAACATCGGTGTCTTCTTGTATGGGTTGCCAATAGTTTTCGTTCATGATAAGGCCATCACAACCTATAATGTCTTCCTCTGAAAATGGTAGTAACAATTGTTCAAAAAAGTTAGCTTCCAGCACCACATCATCGTCTAAGAAGCAGACGACCTCAGCATCTTCCTTCACCTTATTGATGCCAAAATTGCGCTGTTTGGTGAGTCCGCGTTGGTTTTCATCCACTTTGTGGTATTCCAATTTAGGAAAAGGTTGTGATTCCAGTACATGCTGGGTAGCATCATTGGTGCTCCCATCCACCACAATAATTTGGTCAGGATACATGGTCTGTTTCTCCACCGATTTCAACAAGCGGAGCAAGGCATCAGGACGCATGTATGTACATATGACCAAACTAAACTGCATCTGTCTTTTGTCTTAATTGATCTGCCCAATATTCGCTTTGC
Organism: uncultured Spongiivirga sp.; assembly: GCA_963922975.1. GTDB lineage: Bacteria > Bacteroidota > Bacteroidia > Flavobacteriales > Flavobacteriaceae > JANQRC01. The sequence goes on from CAWUKP010000086.1 coordinate 8,878, forward strand.
CTCCAATTTGTTCGCATCATTTTGAGATATTTCCAAGCATTCTTTACGGACTGTTCCTTGAAATACTTGATAAACAAGGTG
>CAWUKP010000087.1:0-8936 GCA_963922975.1 uncultured Spongiivirga sp.
CGATACGAGTAACTTAGGTGATACCTCTACCTTATTAAATCCTGAAGTGGTTCAGAAAATTATGGACGAAGCTTTGTAGCAAGGACTAACCTAAGGAAATAAAAAGGCCGTTGTACAACGGCCTTTTTATTTCTTAAAATGATGATTTATAAAGGAATATTTCCGTGCTTTTTCTTGGGAAGTACTGCTTCTTTGTTGGCGAGCATGGCAAACGCCTTTAGCAGCTTTCTTCGCGTGTTCTCAGGCAAAATCACTTCATCAATAAAACCGCGACGTGCTGCGCGATAGGGATTGGCAAACTTTTCTGCATACTCTGCTTCTTTTTCCGCCAATTTTGCAGCAGGAAATTCAGCGGCTTGAATTTCCTTCCTAAAAATAATCTCACTGGCTCCTTTGGCGCCCATCACTGCAATTTCGGCCGTAGGCCACGCAAAGTTGAAATCGGCACCAATGTGTTTGGAGTTCATCACGTCATAGGCACCTCCATAGGCTTTCCGTGTGATGACCGTTACACGAGGAACGGTAGCCTCGCTCAAGGCATACAAGAGTTTGGCTCCATGGATAATGATGCCATTCCATTCTTGATCGGTGCCAGGTAAAAATCCTGGTACGTCTACTAAAACTAGCAGTGGAATGTTAAAGGCATCGCAGAATCGGGTAAATCGTGCTGCTTTTTTGGAACTTTTCACCCCTAGAACACCTGCCAAAAACATGGGCTGGTTGGCAATGATGCCAATACTTTGTCCGCCTAATCTACCGAAGCCCACTATGATGTTTTCGGCATAATCCTTATGAATTTCAAAGAATGAATCTTCATCAATAATACCGCTGATCACATCGTGCATGTCGTACGGCTTACTTGGATCATCAGGAACGATGTTACGCAACAATGGCCTGAGTTCTTCCCCTAATTCATAGGGAAGGCTTTTGGGCTTTTCGCGATTGCTCTGTGGAAGATAGCTCAGCAGTTTCTTTACATCTTCTAAACACGCAATGTCGTTGGCCGAAGTGACATGGGCAACGCCCGATTTGATAGCGTGGGTGCTGGCACCTCCTAATTCTTCGGCTGAAACTTCTTCATTGGTCACGGTTTTGACTACATTCGGCCCCGTTACAAACATGTAGCTGGTATTCTCCACCATCAAGGTGAAGTCGGTCATTGCCGGTGAATATACTGCCCCTCCAGCGCAAGGCCCCATGATGGCTGATAGCTGCGGAATCACGCCCGAAGCTTGGACGTTCCGATAGAAGATATCAGCATAACCACCTAAGGAGCGAACACCCTCTTGAATTCGTGCACCCCCTGAATCGTTTAGTCCGATAATTGGTGCTCCGACCTTCATAGCCAGGTCCATCACCTTACAGATTTTTTCTGCGTGAGTTTCTGATAGGGCACCACCAAACACCGTAAAATCTTGTGCAAATACATACACCAATCTACCTTCGATGGTACCATAGCCTGTAACCACGCCATCTCCGTAGAATTGCTGCTTCTCCATCCCAAAATCGGTGGTTCGGTGGGTTACCAAAATACCAATCTCCTCAAAGGAACCTTCGTCTAGCAGATAGTCGATACGCTCGCGCGCGGTGAGTTTCTTCTTTTGGTGTTGCTTATCAATACGCGCTTGTCCACCGCCAAGCTTGGCTTCGGTGATTTTACTATTGAGTGCTTTGATCTTATCATCCATGTCTTATGCAATTGGGAGTCTTAGTTTTTTCTGATCTTCAAGGTATTGGCGAAGGGCCAAGGTGGCTGCTATTTTCGCTTCCACGGCCTCATTGGCTTTCAGTTTGTCAGCGGCATAGTATTTTTTCACGAAATGAGTGTCGAAATTTCCAGATCGAAACGCCTCGTGCTCACAAACGAAACGACCAAAGGGTAGGGTAGTAGCTACGCCTTTGATATGATAATTGTCAATGGCTTCGATCATGAGTTGAATGGCTTCCTCGCGATCCTTTCCGTAGGTAATTAACTTGGAGAGCATCGGATCGTAATAGATAGGCACGTCCATGCCTTCTTCAAAGCCATTGTCTACTCGTATCCCAGGTCCTTTGGGTAGTTGATAACGTTCAAGAGTTCCCACACTTGGAAGAAAATCGTTGGTAGGGTCTTCAGCATAAACTCTCAGTTCCAGCGCATGACCTTTGATCCGCAAATCCTCTTGTTGGAGCTCTAAGGCTTCGCCCCGAGCCACACGAATTTGCAATTCGACAAGGTCGACGCCGCTGATCAGTTCACTCACAGGATGCTCTACTTGCAAACGTGTATTCATTTCTAGAAAATAGAAATTATGCTGATCGTCCATTAGGAACTCTACGGTTCCCGCGCCCAAATAATCACAGGACTTCGCCACTTTGATGGCTGCATCTCCCATTTTGGAGCGAAGTTCTGGCGTGAGAACTGCCGATGGTGCTTCCTCGACAACCTTTTGATGTCGGCGTTGGATGCTACATTCGCGTTCAAAGAAATGTAAGATGTTGCCATGACTATCGGCCATCACTTGAATTTCTATATGTCTTGGGGAAGTGATGTATTTTTCAATGAATACAGAACCATCACCGAATGCGGAAGTAGCTTCACTGATGGCGCGTTGCATTTGAGATTCTAAGTCTTTTTCTTCCTCTACAATACGCATTCCTTTGCCTCCTCCACCTGCAGAAGCTTTGATCAAAATAGGATACCCAATCTCGCTGGCTATATCCTTGGCCTTTTTAACATCGGTAATGGCTTCATCGATACCAGGCACCATGGGGATGTTGTAGGCAGCAACCGCCTCTTTGGCGGCCAATTTGCTACCCATGATTCGAATGGCTTTAGATCTTGGGCCGATAAAAATGATGTTATTTTTTTCGGCTTCTTCTGCAAAGCTGGCATTCTCGCTAAGGAAGCCATAGCCTGGATGGATGCCGTCTACGCCCAACTCTTTGGCGACTTTGATGATTTTGTCGCCTAACAAATATGATTGATTGGAGGGTGCCTCTCCAATACAGATGGCTTCATCAGCGAATCGTACATGGGGTGCGTTGCGATCAGCTGTTGAGAAGACCGCCACAGTTTTGATACCCATCTTTTGAGCAGTTTTCATGACGCGAATGGCAATTTCGCCACGGTTGGCTACTAAGATTTTCTTCATAGCTAGTAGTTTATTCGAATTCGATGATCAATTGTCCTTTGTCGACCGTTACGCCTTGCTTCACAGAAACATGCTTCACCGTTCCATTGATTGGAGACAGGATGATATTTTCCATTTTCATAGCTTCTAGGATAAACAAAGGATCGTCTTCTTTCACCTCTTGACCTGCTTCCACATGCAATTGTAGGAGCATGCCAGGCATGGGCGACTTGATAGACTTTACATGTTTGCTGCTACTGAGAGAGAATCCCATCTCCTTGATGCGTCTATCCAAATCGTCAGCAATGACCACTTCGTATTCATTCTGATGAATGATTACCTTATACGTTCTCTTCAAGAAGTTTGATTGTACGACGGTAGCAAGGTATGCTTGATGCTCGTCAAGCACATGAAAAGAGCCATCTTTGGTTGAAATGGCATCTAACTTTGAAACATCCTCAGTGGTTATGTCCAACTCAATATGCTTATTGACTTGAACTTTATAGATTGTACTCATACAGGAAATATGGTTTGGTCAAGGGTAACATTACTTTCATTAAAAAGTACAACAAATTAACTCTTTCCAGGCAGAATACTGGATGACCAAAGTCATACTTTTCGAAAAACTTATTTCAACTTTAGAAGAGTCTTTTCAATTTGTTGGGCATACCCCGTTCTCGTAACCGATGTACAATTTTTAAGAAGGCTATAGCTGTAATGTAAGCATCGCCTGAAGCTGTATGCCTGTCTTTTAAAGGAATGTCAAATTGCTCAGCGAGCGCATCTAGGCTGGCAATCTTCTGCTGTTCGATTAGGTTGGTCTTCAAGCGGGTTCGTTGGTGGAGTACGCCTGTGTCTAGTACCTTATTTTTTAGCTTTGGAAGATCGTGTCGAGCTAGCATATTATTGAGCATACTGATGTCAAAATAGGCGTGGTGCGCAACGATGACTGCGTTTTTCAGGTAGTCGAGAAATTCTTGAATGGCCTCTATGGCGGAGATCTTTTCCAAGGATTCTTCCCGCAGTAAACCATGAATTTCCACAGTATTGGGATTAAATTTTTCTTGTGAAAGATACACTTCGAGGCTATCGCTCAGATCTATTATATTGTTCTGCACGGCCACGGCGCCAATAGAGAGTACACGATCTTTTTTAAGGTCAAAACCCGTAGTTTCGGTATCCAACACTACAAATCGTGTTTCGCTGATGGTTTTAGGTAGTTTCGCTTCGAAATGCACCAAATAGGCCTTCCAGAAATCAGGCAAGAATCTTTTTTTCCTTGGAAACCACATTACAGCAACTGGTTGAGTTGAAAACGTACTTTGATCAAGCTCTGCACTTGTTCGATAGCTTTGAAGGTGCGTTTCAATTTGATCTTCTCTTGCTTCGAAAGTTTTTCTAAGGCAATATAGCGCCCAGAATCGTTATTCAGTAATCCTTGCTTGGTGCGAAACTTCAATAATGCTTTGGCAGCATAGGAACAATTGGTATAGATTTCTGCGTTTTCAGGTTCTAAGGACGCGAGCTTTTCAAACCGCTCTGCGGTGTTATTAATATGCTTAACCTTTTTTGAAAGAATCAGCAATCGACCCGCATCTGTTAAAGGCATCAAAGCACGCTTCTTGAGGTCGAAAAAGTCTTTGTGATTGCCATCGCGTTCCACAATAAATTGTCTGAAGAAGCCCATGGGCGACGCGTTTTTAAGAGCGTTTACTCCCAGCATGGCTATGAAGCGCTGGTGCTTCTCTGTAGTTTCAAAAATGTGATCTGAGAGCGCTAAGGTCAGGTTCACATCCCCATAGGAAATGTCGAAATCAAAAAAGATGGTACTTAGCAGAATCTCCTCTTCGCCCGGGTTCACAATCCAATGCGAGAACTGCGCCTTCCATTCACTTAGCGATAAACACCATTTTGGGTTGCTGGCCATCATATCCGCTGGGCAATATTCATAGCCTACCTTGTTTAAGCGTTTAGTAACCTGATTGGCCAACTCCAGAAAGTAAGTTTTTGTTTTTTCAAGAGCCTCTTCATCAACATCCTCAAAAACTAACGCATTGTCCTGATCCGTATGGAGTAATTGTTCCTTACGTCCTTGACTTCCTAGAGACATCCAAGCGAATTTACAAGGAGGCGACCCCATTTTGGCCAACGTAAGTTCTATGATCTTTTTGATAGTAGCATCATTCAGCTCCGTGATAATCTTAGACACATGGGTCATCGGAATGTTCTGTTGCATATACCCATTCAACAACAACATAATCTTTTGGCGTATCTGTTTGAGTTCCTTGCAACGTTCAGCACGTTGAATGGCCTTGATCAATACCGCAGGATTATTGCCTTGACTAACCACCAGATCGTGCTCGGAAATAATACCCTGTAATTTGCTTTTTGGGGTGCCGTCTTTGGTAATGCAAAGGTGTCCTATTTTATGCTTCACCATGGCCATTTGAGCTTGTGCCATGGTAATTCCTCCGGGATAACAGATTACAGGATGCGACATGATGTCTTTTGCCGGGCTGGAGGTAGTGAAATTTCCAGTGGCCACCTTGGTTCGTAAATCCTTGTCGGTAATCACTCCAATGGGTAAGAATTCTGCATCTACAATGATTATGGAGCCAACCCCTTGCTTGGTCATTTTTTTGGCGACGGCCTTCACGGTATCATTTTCATGCGCAGTTACCACACTCTTAACGATTTTAGCTGGTTGCAATTCGAACAGATTGCTGCGTTCGTCTGATGAGGGCGGAGAACTCGTGTACAAGTGGCCTCGATGGGAAGTCGCATAAGGATTGCGGGTATTCGAAGCAAAACTTTCCACCAAGAAATAACCAACTTGAAGATTTGCTTCCGCTATGGGTCTGAAAATGTCAATCGGGATGCCGTAAAGAATGCTTTCTTCCGTGGCTTTGGCACTCAATACGTAACGCTCGCCAGCCACCAAAGGTCTGAGGCCAAATACGTCGCCTTCATCGCATGTATCTAAAATGGAGGAAAGATCATTACTCGTATCCTTGCTAAAAAGAGTAATGGCTCCTTTGTGCACTACATAAAAATGATCGTGCCGTTCGTCGTCGCGCTGAAAGATGGTTTTTCCCTTCTCGCAATATAGAATTTTGACTTGGCTGGCAACACTACGAATGGTAGCAATCTCCATGAAGCTAAATGGAGGATACAGCTTCAGGAAATCAGCCACCCGCTCGGCTATGGTATTTTTCATAGTAATTTCTTCACAGCGCCTGTAACCCAAAGATAGTAGGATTTTTCCATGGGTACGAAGTCGGTGCCAAGAGTATTGGCATGTAATTGTTCTTCCAAAGTCGCAATAGAAATAAAGGTAATCGCGTCTACCTCTTCTTGTTGGATTCGAATAGTGTCTTTCTCGGCAGGAAGTAATTTCAAAAGGTAGACGTGATGCAACTCATGATCCAACAAATGCTCGCTGTGCTGCACCATGGTTTTGTGAGTGCCCAGTATTTGAAGTCGTTCTTCGGAAATGATCAGCCCAAGCTCTTCTTCAACTTCGCGTTGTGCGGCAGTAATTTCCGTTTCCTCAAAAGAAATATGACCTGCCACCGAAACATCCCATAAGCCAGGGAAGGTTTTTTTGGTGAATGCCCGCTTTTGAAATAAAAGCGCGCCATCTTTCAAGTAGCACCAGACATGAACTGTGGGGTGAAAGATACCATGGCGGTGGGCTTCACTCTTCAAAACACGCTCACCTGTTCGTTGGCCTTGGTCATTTAGTACAGGAATGTATTCATCCATAAAAAAACCCTCTCATAGGAGAGGGCTCAGATTTTATTCGAAATAACTAAAGGTTTCTCCAGCTTTGATATTCAGCAAGCTCTCATAAATCAAGCGAATCACATTCTCCATATCGTCTCTATGCACCATCTCCACGGTGGTATGCATATAGCGAAGTGGCAGTGAAATAAGAGCCGAGGCTACACCCCCATTGCTGTAGGCGAAGGCATCCGTATCTGTACCTGTCATTCGAGAAGAAGCCATACGCTGAAAAGGAATCTTCTTAGATTCTGCGGTTTCTAGGATGCGCTCGCGAAGTTTATTCTGAACGGCTGGCGCATAGGAAATAACAGGACCCTTGCCAATTTCAGTATGACCTTCTTTCTTCTTGTTGATCATGGGCGTCGTAGTATCATGACAAACATCCGTTACGATAGCAACATTAGGACGAATGGTCTCGGTAATCATTTGCGCGCCCCTTAATCCGATCTCTTCTTGTACAGAGTTGGTGATGTAAAGTCCGAAAGGAAGTTTGTTCTCGTTTTCATGGAGCAATCTGGCTACTTCTGCGATCATAAATCCGCCAGCGCGATTGTCGATAGCGCGACAGATAAACTTGTCTTTATTTAGAATTTTAAAGGTATCTGGATAGGTAATCACGCAACCAACATGCACGCCCATTTTTTCAACTTCCTCTTTGTCTTTGGCGCCGATGTCTATAAAGATATTATCTAATTTGGGCGGCTCCTCTTTGCCGCGATTTCTAGTGTGAATAGCGGGCCATCCAAAAACACCTTCAACGATTCCTTTTTTGGTATGGATGTTTACCAGCTTAGAAGGAGCAATCTGATGATCACTTCCACCATTTCTTATGACATAGAGTAAGCCGTTATCAGTGATGTAATTCACATACCAAGAGATCTCGTCGCTATGTCCTTCAATCACTACCTTATATTTGGCCTTGGGGTTAATCACACCCACAGCAGTGCCATAGGTGTCTGTGATGAATTGGTCGACATAAGGACGTAAATAGTCCATCCAGATTTTTTGTCCCTCCCATTCATAACCTGTAGGCGAAGCGTTGTTGAGGTATTTTTCTAAAAATGCAAGTGATTTTTTAGTTAGAATTTTCTTTGTTGCCATTCAATTGATTTTCCAACGAAAATAACAATATTCGTACACTTTTAACAGTTACCATTTCAGTATTGACTAATTTTGGGGACTGAGGATTTTTAGTGATGAGATTGCTACATATATATAGGAGTATTTTTGTGTTATGGATTTGCCAGATGTCCATAGCACAAGTCGTAGTAAAACCATTAGATTCTCTGCAGCAAGTTCCTTATATCATTCTGGAAGGCGATACCATCCCGAAGAGCGAGGTTGAATTAGACGAGGTCATTATTTTCAGCAAGTTAAAGTTTGTGGATTATGACGAAAAGAGACGCTACTATATATTGAGGAGAAAGACCATCAAAGTATACCCGTATGCGAAGCTAGCCGCCGAAAGGTTGCAGACACTCACCGAAAGGTTGGAACACATTAAGTCAAAGAGAGATCGTAAGCGTTACACCAAACGTATCCAAAAGTATATTGAAGGGGAGTTTTCTGCAGAGTTGAAGAAACTCACAAGAACAGAAGGACAGATTTTGGTCAAACTCATTCACAGACAAACGGGCTCTAGTGCTTTTGATCTCATTAAGAATTTGAGAAGCGGTTGGCGTGCATTTTGGTATAACACCACAGCGAGTATGTTTGACATCTCTCTAAAACGTGAGTATGATCCAATCAACAATCAAGAGGATTATCTTATAGAAGACATATTACAAAGAGCTTTTGCTGTAAATAGATTGGAAAAGCAGCCTTCCGCACTAGACTTTGATTATATCGAACTAACCAACAAATGGACCGTTACTCAAGTAGATAATTAGCACTTGCACAGGTGTTTAAAATTAATTAACTTCGAGGTCCTTTTCCGGTAATTTTTTGACACTAGAAAAAAAGTCGAAAAACTTTTTAAAAAAGTTTTGCGGAAAGTTAAGATGGTTATATATTTGCACCCGCTTTGGCAGAGAAGTG
>CAWUKP010000088.1:0-8824 GCA_963922975.1 uncultured Spongiivirga sp.
AGGAATTTCAAAAAATGACAATGGGGTTCCAAAATGGGCTTGATTAAGTCTATCCTCTATTTTCTAATATCTATAAATCAAATAAAATGGAAACAATAGCAAAAGACTTAACCAGAGGAGGGCAGTTTTTGGTCAAGGAGACCAAAGCTGAAGACGTCTTCACCTTGGAGGACTTCTCCGAGGAGCAGCGCATGATGCAAGAGTCGGTCAAAGAATTTGTAGACCGCGAAATATGGCCCAACAAAGAAAAATTTGAAAAGAAAGACTACGCACTCACTGAAGAAGTGATGCGTAAAGCTGGTGAATTGGGCTTCTTGGGGATTGCCGTGCCAGAAGAATATGATGGCATGGGCATGGGCTTTGTGTCTACGATGCTTACCTGTGATTATATTTCTGGTGCCACAGGTTCGATTGCAACGGCTTTTGGCGCCCACACTGGAATCGGCACCATGCCGATCGTACTTTACGGAACTGATGCGCAGAAGCAGAAATACCTTCCTAAACTCGCTACAGGCGAATGGTTTGGTGCCTACTGTTTAACAGAGCCCGGAGCAGGTTCTGACGCAAATTCCGGCAAGACCAAAGCAGTACTTTCCGAAGATGGTACGCATTACGCAATCAGTGGACAAAAAATGTGGATTAGCAATGCAGGATTCGCAAACTTGTTCATTGTTTTTGCCCGAATCGAAGATGATAAAAACATTACGGGATTCATCGTTGAGTTTGACCCCAATAATCCCAACGGAATCACGCTAGGTGAAGAAGAACACAAACTCGGAATTCACTCCTCTTCTACCCGTCAGGTATTCTTCAACGAGACGAAAGTACCAGTTGAGAATATGCTGTCTGAGCGTGGCGGCGGGTTTAAAATTGCCATGAACGCCCTAAACGTGGGGCGAATCAAATTGGCCGTTGCTTGTTTAGATGCACAACGTCGTGTCATTGACGAAGCTACAAAATATGCCAACGAGCGTGTGCAGTTCAAAACACCAATCGTCAACTTTGGTGCCATCAAAGCGAAGCTGGCAGAAATGGCTACCAATTGCTACGCTGGCGAATCGGCATGCTACCGTGCTGCAAAGGATATTGAAGACCGCATCGCCATTCGTTTGGCGGAAGGTAACAACCACCAAGAAGCAGAGTTGAAAGGCGTTGAAGAATACGCAATTGAGTGCTCTATTTTGAAAGTAGCGGTCTCAGAAGATGTTCAAAATTGTACTGATGAAGGTATTCAGATCTTCGGAGGGATGGGCTTCTCAGCCGATACTCCGATGGAATCTGCTTGGAGAGATGCTCGTATTTCACGTATCTATGAAGGTACCAACGAAATCAACAGAATGTTGGCCGTTGGTATGTTGGTGAAGAAGGCCATGCGTGGACATGTAGATCTTTTGGGTCCTGCCATGAAAGTAGCTGACGAATTGATGAGTATTCCATCGTTCGATACGCCAGACTATTCTGAATTGTTCGCAGAAGAGAAAGAACTTATCGGTAAATTGAAAAAAGTGTTCTTAATGGTTGCTGGTTCAGCGGTACAGAAGTTTGGTCCCGATCTCGAAAAGCACCAACAGTTATTGATGGCAGCCTCCGATATTCTAATTGAGGTGTATATGGCGGAATCTACCATTTTGCGTACCGAAAAGAATGCCAAGCGTTTTGGCGAAGAAGCACAGGCTGTTCAAATTGCCATGGCACAATTGTATCTGTACAACGCTGTAGATATCATCTTAAAGAAAGCAAAAGAAGGTATTATTTCTTTTGCCGAAGGTGATGAGCAGCGTATGATGTTGATGGGCCTCAAGCGTTTCACCAAATATCAAAACATGCCTAATGTAGTCGCATTGCGCACACAGATTGCAAATGCTGTTTCTAAAGAGAATGGTTACTATTTTGACGCATAGAAACTCAGAATTGTTAGTATCATAACAGCAACTGCTCAAGTTGTTTAGTTCAAAAAACGCTCCGAAATATCGGAGCGTTTTTTTGTTTACAATGCCTATTTTAGTGTGATGAACACATCACAGCTTCAAAAGGCCTACGATCCTGAGGAATTCCGACAGCAAGGACACGCTTTGGTCGATCTTTTGGCAGATCATCTTCAGGCTTCACAAAGTGAAACCAACGACCAGGTAATTAACTGTAAAACACCGCATGAAAATCTTGAAAATTGGAAGGCATTCTTTTCGGAAGGAAATCCGAAAGACCTTTTTCCTAATGTTTTAAAAAACACCACACATATTCATCATCCCAGATACATCGGACATCAAGTGAGTCCGAGTCTGCCTTTCGGGGCGCTTTCTAACCTCGTTGGCGGATTGCTCAATAACGGTATGGCTGTCTATGAGATGGGCATGGCACCAACTGCCATGGAACGCCTTGTAACTGATTGGCTTTGCAAAAAGGTGGGCTTTAGTTCAAAAGCACGTGGCTTCCTCACCTCAGGAGGAACCTTGGCTAATTTGACTGCGCTTCTCACAGCGCGCAACCAAAAAATGAAAGGGTCTTGGGATGAAGGAACGCACCAACAGCTCGGCATCATGGTTAGCGAAGAGGCGCATTACTGTGTCAACCGGGCTGCCAAAATTATGGGTCTAGGTGAAAAAGGTATTGTGCAAGTTCCTGTCAATGCAGAATGGACACTCGACGACTCGCAGCTAGAAGCGCGGTATCATGAAGCAACATCACAAGGCATACATGTGTTCGCCATTGTAGGAAGCGCACCTACCACCGCTACAGGCATCTTTGATGATCTTCAGGCCATTGGGGAATTTGCCGAAAAACGCAATTTGTGGTTTCACGTTGACGGCGCTCATGGTGGTGCTGGTATTCTTTCCTCTAAATACAAACACACGCTTACTGGCATCGAAATGGCAGATTCAGTGGTAATCGACGGCCATAAAATGATGTTGATGCCTACCATTACCACAGCGCTACTCTACAAACAGGGCGCAGATTCATACACTACCTTTAGCCAAAAAGCAGACTACCTGTTGGAGCAAAGCGAAGAAGAAGATTGGTATAATGGTGCCAAACGCACTTTTGAATGTACCAAAACCATGATGAGTTTGCACTGGTATGGCATACTGAAGCACTATGGTGAAGGCCTCTTTGATGAATACATTACCAACCAATACGACAAAGCGCGGCTTTTTGCCCAAATGATCGCAGCGCATCCAGCGTTTGAGTTGGCTGTGCAACCGCAATCCAATATCGTATGTTTCCGATATGCGCCAGCCGCCGCCGACAAAGACATACTCAATACGCTTAATCTTCAAATACGTGAGGAGCTTTTACAGGAAGGTCATTTTTACATTGTACAGACCAAGCTGGGTCATACTCAGTATTTAAGAACCACCATCATGAATCCTTTCACCGAACAGCAACATCTTGAATCTTTATTGGAAACGATCGTACACAGTGCAAGGAAAATGGTTCCCTAGAATTTGTATCTTTAAAAAAACTACCATGCGACGCTTCCTAACCAACTCCCTCCTTTTACTCGGCTGTGTATGCTGGAGTCAAGCAAATACTGAAGTTCACGTTTTTGACCTCTTTAAAAGCGACCAAGGGTATACAGTTTCCAATGGTCAGAACATTAGCCAGAATGAGGGGTACGACAATCAACCTTCTTTCTACGACGACCAAAAAGTTCTTTTCGCGTCTACACGAAATGGACAAACCGATATCCTTCTCTACAATCTTGAAAATGATGCAAAAAGTTGGTTGAGTGACACCCCTGGTGGCGAATATTCGCCTACCCGAATTCCGAATAGCGAGGACGTTTCGGCGATCAGACTTGACCCTGACGGCAAACAATTGCTCTATCGCTACGACTTCAAAACAGGTACATCCAAACCCTTAATTAAGGATCTAGTGGTAGGTTACCACACCTGGTTCAATGAGAATATGGTGGTCTCCTCAGTCTTGGATGAAGGCAGCCTTTCATTGATGGTTTCGCGTTTGAATGAAACCCGCAGCTATAAATTTCAAAAGCAAATTGGACGGTCTTTGCACAAAATTCCCAACTCAGAACTTGTGAGCTATATCAGCAAAGAAAAAGAGTACTGGGAAATAAAGTCCGTAGACCCTATTTCTGGCGCCACCAAACTTATTACCTATGCCCTTCCTGAGAAAGAAGACCTCTGTTGGCTGGCTGATGGCACCATTTTGATGGCTACGAATAACTATTTGATGAAGTTCAATCCAACTACAGATCAAAACTGGAGCATCCTAAAGACATTCACAGACGACAATATTGTAAACATTTCAAGATTGGCAGTCAATCCGTCAAATACTAAACTCGCCCTAGTAGCGGAAACGTCTCCAGCAGAAGCTGTACAGGCACATATCGCACCATTCAATGAGCGCCGTTTAGACGACTTTGCCAACTGCTTTAGTGAAGATGTACTCGTGGCTAACTTTCCCTCCGACACGATGTCTACGGGTCGATCTGCCCTTCGAGAAGGCTATCGAAAATTCTATGAAAACGTAAAACAGGCCAGTGTACGAGTGGCGAAACGCATTGTGATTAATAACAAGGTGATCGATGAAGAATTTGGTGAAGTGGATGGTTCCAAAGATCATAAAGCTACGTTCTATGAAGTCAAGAATGGCCTTATTGGCAGCATGATCTTTCTCTTCGACAATGGGAACACGGAAGACGTAGAAGCCGTTGTTGAAAAGCAATTGGACGCCTACAGAGCGAGAGACATCGATGGTTTTTTGGCTACTTATTCCGATGATATTGAACTTTTCAATTTTCCAGCGCAGCTGAACCTTCAAGGCAAGGACAAGTTGCGTGCTTCGTATAGGAATTTCTTCGCGAATACACCCGATCTCAATTGTGAGATCAAAACTCGAATGATTATTGGCAACAACATCATCGATGAGGAATGGTTAACGATCAATGGGGAACATGTGAAAGCGGTTGCCGTTTATGAAGTGAATAATGGACTGATTACCAAAGTTACCTTTGTACAGTAGGGATGAACACGAAAACAGCTTAACAACCCATCATAACCAACCCAATCTTTCCATTGGATTGATCGGTATGCCAAATTGCAGTAGCATGATCAAGTTCTTTCGCCATTATCGAAACGAAATTTTGCCAAGCAAAATCAAAGGTCTGGTAGACCTTTGGTGGAGATAGCCGCTTGCGGAAAAACAAAAGCAATTTGTATGATTAAATTCTTTAGAAGAATACGGAAATCTTTACTCGCTGAAAATCGCTTTAGCAAATACCTCATCTACGCCATTGGCGAGATCGTGCTGGTGGTCATCGGTATTTTAATCGCTTTGCAAGTGAACAATTTGAATGAGAATAGGAAGCAAGACAGGCGTGTGAAAGCGTTTTTGACAAAACTGAAAGAGCAAGTGGACAAGAACAAGGAAACCACCAAAGATTACATCGCTGAAAATCAAGAGTTTGTAGCTGCCTCAATGCGACTAATGAGTTTGATCGGTAAGGAACAAAATAAAAATATCGATGCTGAACTGGACACCCTCTTGCTTTACAATACCTTGGACTTTTACCTCAATCTAGATCTGATCGTTTTAGAGGAAGCAAGGAATAACGGCGACTTGGCCGCTATCAAATCAGACTCCCTGCGACAGTCTCTGTATACCTTCATCAAACTCTATGACCAATATTTGGAACGTGAAAAAGTGACCAATGAAGACCTCAGCATTAACTTAAAACCCTATATGAACAAGCATTACAACATGCGAAACTTGATCAATAGATATGGAAATGCTTATGGAATTCTTGATTTCAAAGCATCACCTTTATATAAAGACGATAATACTAGTATACTGAACGATCAGGAGTTTGAAAATATGATCGTCACAAGAATATTATTCAATCAAGATATGGTCATGGGTACAGAAGAATTACACGAAAGTCTGAATACCATAGATCGTCAACTCACAGCAGCAATACAAGAATACCATGATTAAATTCTTCCGGCGCATACGTCAGAATCTCCTTTCTGAGAACAAGTTCACCAAATACTTTATCTATGCCATTGGTGAAATCATTCTGGTGGTGATAGGTATTCTGATTGCGCTACAGATTAATAACAAAAGCCAATTCAATAAAGAACGTGCAGAAGAAATTGTGCTTCTTACCAATCTTTCTGGTGAAGTTGATTTGGATGTCCTGCAGATCGAAAACAATACGCGCTTATCCGAAGAGCGCTTAGTCCGACTCGATAGCATACTTCGACTGTTGAAAGAACCTGAAAGAATTGATAAAGCCCAGTTTTTAGAAAATTCATATCAATTTATTATTGACAATTACTTCAAAAGCAACAGTGGAATTTTTGATGAGGCAGTATCTTCGGGAAAAATGAGCTACATACAAAATGAAGGCTTACGCCAAAGCATATTTGATTATTATCGAGTGGCCAAAGAGAGCTATACAGACGGTACCACACGACAAGTAACGGACGAATTTATTACTCCACTTTTAGTAAAGCATCTATTATTAAATTTGGATGGCTTTGCACTCGCCGCTATCGACGTAGAAGATATTTCTAACTTGCAGCCACTGAATCTTGAGGCGTTGAAAAGCAATACGGACTTCTGGGAAATGGTATTGCTAAAATTTGGGAGCAATCGCGAACAAATGATTCGCTGGAGAGGAATAAAGTACCGCGCCGAACAGCTCAAAGAAGCTATTGATGCCGAATTACTAATCTTAAGACAATAAGATATTGGAGCAACACATCGTTCACCACTTCTTTCCAATCCCGATGAGATTCACTAAATTCATCCTGCGTAAATTCGAAACCATTTCGTGAAATTTCTACACAACATCAGTCGCGTTGAGGCCTTCAGTGATGCGGTGTTTGCATTCGCTGCCACCTTAATGGTCGTATCTCTCGATAAGGGCGATAGCCTGATTCAAGTAAAAGACAACTGGATCGGCTTTCTCAGCTTTGGGGTTAGTTTCTTTGTTTTAGTAGCGCTTTGGAAGGTACATTATAATTACTTTCGCAGAACCGACTATATCGATAATTGGACCATTACGTTCAATGCCATTCTTTTGTTCGTTGTGCTGTACTTTGTTTTTCCTTTGAAATCATTGACCTTTTCTTGGTTCAGTCAACGTGGCATTTCTCGCGAAGATTTAGCCTCCTTATTTGAACTGTATAGTCTGGGCTTCCTGCTCATCTTCCTATGTTTTTCGCTCATGTACTGGCGTGCTTACAATAAAACTGATGAAAAGCAGAAACCTACTTTGCATTTTTATGCCCGCCATTTCATGGTATTTGTGGTGGTTTCCTTCGTCTCTATCCTCCTTTCTGCATTTCAGGTAGGCGTAGGGTTTGGGCTACCTGGTTTTATTTATATCATCCTAGGACCTTTGTGTTATTGGCATGCCAACCATTTTTCTAAAAAGTATGGACCCATTTAGCAAGCAATTATGAAAAAACTCTTTTTACTTTTTATACTGATTACCAGCGCGACCGTGTTTGCGCAAACAGATAGTCGTATCTATGACATTATCGATGCAGTCTCTGCCGAACGCATCAAAGCAGACGTCAAAACCTTGGCAGATTTCGGCACTAGACATACGCTAAGCGATACGATTTCTAACACTCGAGGCATTGGTGCAGCCCGTAGGTGGATCAAAGCCGAATTCGATCAAATATCTGATAGCTGTAATGGTTGTCTAGAGGTTTTCTACCAAAAAGATATGGTCCCAAAAGGAACTAATCAGCGCATTGTAAATGATGTCTGGGTGGTGAATGTAGTAGCTATCCAAAGAGGAACGAAATACCCCAACCGGTTTATTATTATGAGTGGCGATATCGACAGTCGTGTCTCTGATCCAACAGACTTCACCAGTGATTCTCCAGGTGCTAACGACAATGCAAGCGGTATGGCAGGCGCTATCGAAGCAGCACGTGTGCTTTCCAAATACACATTTGAATCAAGCATCATCTATGTTGGACTATCTGGAGAAGAGCAAGGACTCTTCGGAGGTAAAGGCCTCGCCAATTATGCCAAAGAAAAGGGCTGGGATATTGTTGGAATTTTGAACAACGACATGATTGGCAATATCAAAGGGGTTGACGGTGTAATCGACAACCGTACCTTCCGCATTTTTTCGGAGCCTGTGCCGCCCACGGAAACCGATCGCAAACGTCGTGCGCGACGTTTTTACGGAGGTGAAGTAGATGGTATTTCAAGACAGTTGGCAAGATATGTACATCGCACCACCCAAACCTTTATGCCAGAAATGAACCCTATGATGGTGTATCGTTTGGATCGATTTGGTCGAGGTGGTCATCACCGCCCTTTTAACGATGAAGGGTTCGCCGGGATTCGCATCATGGAAGCCCACGAAAACTACACCCAGCAGCATCAAGATATTCGAACGGAAAACGGTATTGCCTACGGCGACACTTTTGAGCATGTAAACTTTGACTACGCCAAAAAGTTGACAGCCGTGAATGCCATTAATTTGGCAAGTATTGCCTGGGCTCCACCAGCGCCCAAAGAAGTGGGCATTGGAGGCATTGTAGAGCCTTCAGCCAAACTCAAATGGAGTAAAGTTGATGGTGCAAAAGGCTATAAAATCTACTGGAGAGATACCACTTCCCCCACCTGGGACCACAGTCGCTATGTGGGTGATGTGACTGAATTTACCTTAGAAGGTATTGTGATTGACAACTTTCTTTTTGGTGTGGTTGCCGTTGGCGAAAAAGGACACGAAAGTCTAGTCGCATTTCCGAACTCCATTCTACGCTAATTTAGGAGAAGTGAAAGCCAATGTTTTCATCGTGATGGGCGTGTCTGGCAGTGGGAAATCGACTGT
>CAWUKP010000089.1:0-8796 GCA_963922975.1 uncultured Spongiivirga sp.
GCGTGTTTTTAGTTTTGAACTTCAAATTGAAGAAAACAAATTCAGTCAGATCACTGTGGATGAAGAAATCGGAAGACTTTCTTCCGAAAACTACCGCCGCGTCGAATAGATCAAACGCTTCTTTTAAAAATAATAGTATTTTGCCGAGAATTAATTCACGGCCATGCTACTGAGTACCCTAGATTACCTCATCATTTTTGCCTTCTTTGCCGTCAGTCTTCTGATTGGAATTTTGGTCTCCCGAAAATCTGGAAAGAACAGTGCTGAATATTTCTTATCTGGAAGGAATATGCCTTGGTGGATCTTAGGGGTCTCTATGGTAGCCACCACCTTTGCTGCGGATACTCCAGGACTAGTCACTCAACTCGTTCGTGAAAACGGTGTTTCTGGGAATTGGGTATGGTGGGCCCAATTGCTCACAGGAATGCTCACGGTTTTTATTTATGCGAAGCTTTGGAGGAAATCGGGCATTACCACCGACTTAGAATTCTATGAACTGCGTTATAGCGGAAAAGCGGCCGCCATTCTCCGAGGTTTCAGAGCAATTTACCTAGGAGTTATTTTCAATGTAGTAACCATGGCAGGCGTGTGTCTAGCAGCAGCCAAAATAGCCAATGTACTTCTGGGGTTATCGCAAATGGAAACGCTCATTATTTCCTCAATAGTCGTGGTGATTTATGCCACTTTGGGTGGATTGAAAGGTGTCCTTATTACAGATTTCATTCAGTTTCTTCTGGCGATGGTAGGAAGTATTTGGGCCACAGTTTACATTCTAGACCTGCCAGAAATTGGAGGACTACAGAATTTGTTGACCCACGATAATGTAAAAAATGGCCTGCATATCTTTCCTGATTTCAGTAACAATGAATCGCTGGTGTTGCTCCTGATTATCCCACTAGCTGTACAGTGGTGGAGTACGTGGTATCCCGGCGCCGAACCAGGAGGTGGCGGATACATTGCGCAGCGAATGCTTGCAGCCAAAAACGAACAACACGCCACAAAAGCGGTGTTATTTTTCAACTTCGCGCACTATGCACTTCGTCCGTGGCCATGGATTCTGGTAGGCCTCGCTTCATTAGTCGTATTTCCCAGTTTGGAAAGTCTCAACGCAGCATTTCCTGAGCTGTCCGCCAATATCACAGGAAATGATGTGGCCTATTCAGCCATGATGACCTTTCTTCCGGCAGGACTTCTAGGCTTGGTACTCACCTCTCTCATTGCAGCTTTTATGAGTACGATCTCTACCCAGCTAAACTGGGGCGCCTCCTACATTGTAAATGATTATTACAAGCGATTTGTGAACCCAAAAGCAAGTGGCCAACAGGAAGTTTTGGTGGGAAGAATAGCTACGATCCTATTGATGATACTAGCGGCTACACTTTCCTTCTATATTCAGTCTGCCAAGGATATTTTTGATCTACTCCTTCAAATTGGTGCAGGAACTGGCTTGCTATTCATTCTGCGTTGGTTCTGGGATCGCATCAATCCTTATAGCGAAATCGCAGCCATGGTCATATCATTTGTGATCGCTGTTTTCTTCTTTATCAATGGAAAGCTGGATGAGCCCTTCGTCCATTTGGCGGGTTGGCAACAATTAGTGCTTGGAGTAGCTATTACCACCGTGGGCTGGATTGCCATCACACTATGGACAAAGCCTTCCAGCAAAGAAACACTTGAGAAGTTTAACGCTTTGATCTTTGGGAACGAAGGGCGCTTTCACAATTTTAAGTACAAGCTACTTTGTTTCTTCTTAGGTACCGTTGGTATTTACTCCGCTTTGATTGGGACGGGTTATTTCATCTACGGCAAAACCACCTTAGCCCTGCTCATTTCTGCGGTAGCCCTTACAGCGTTTTACGCCATTAGTCGCTTCTGGAAGAAAATCGTTTAAATGAAAAACGAACGTTCGGAACTTTAGATTTTCAGTAAATCATCTGAAGTTAAATTTACCTGTCTGAGCATCGTATCGGTAAACTTATAATGTCCTTTCGTGGTAATTACCTTAAACCGATTGGATCGCATGCGCGCAACCGTGTTTAGTAAGAGCCACTTAGATTTAAGCATTTTAGTCTCCTCAGATTTGAGACTGATATCAAAAAGATACTTTTGACCATTCTTCTGGGCTGTAATATCCGCTCTTACGTCTAGACCACTTGACTTTTGAGTGAAGGTCTTTGGCGTCTCGTATCCAGGTAGATCTGCTTTGATGTTTTCAAAGCCTAGAGCTTCCAAATGGTTAATCGATTTTTCAATGAATTTACTGTGTTCCTGTTTTTGTTCTTGTCCTATCATAGCCCCTCAAGATATGAAAAAATGAAGCACGAGTCAAAACATCTTATTGATTGACAATAATTTATGAGTATGAAAACCACAATTAATGGTGTGCGAAAGAGAGCCATGCACCAACATTTTTTGTACCTTCCAATGATGTAAAAACGAAACCCGTACAAACCACCAAACCACTCCATTATGAAACCGTTAAGAAAAGAAGATATCCAGCAAGAAGTGTATGATCTCTATGATTCTTATGCCCATAATAAAATCAACCGACGTGAATTTGTAGAAAAACTCAGCTTGTATGCTGTTGGCGGACTCACTGTGGCATCACTGCTCAGTTTTGTCATGCCAAATTATAAGGACACACTTTTGGTTCCGAAAGATGATCCGCGATTAGACACTGGCTACATCACTTACGACTCTTCCAAAGGGGGTGGTTCCATCAAAGCACTCCTTTCCAAACCGAAAGAATTCAGCGGTAAACTTGGCGGTATTGTTGTGGTGCACGAGAATCGAGGTTTGAATCCATACATCGAGGATACAGCACGACGTGCGGCATTGGATGGTTTTATTACGATTGCCCCAGATGCGTTGACTCCCCTCGGAGGGTATCCTGGAAATGACGATGAAGGTCGTGCCATGCAGCGCAAACGAGATCGAAATGAGATGCTTGAGGACTTCATAGCCGCCTTTGAGCATTTAAAAAATCACGAAGACTGCAATGGAAAAGTGGGCGTGGTAGGTTTTTGCTTTGGCGGGTGGATTTCGAACATGATGGCCGTGAGACTTCCAGATTTAGCGGCAGCAGTACCCTTCTACGGAAGTCAGCCCAAAGAAAAAATCGAGCAAATCAAAGCACCTTTGATGCTCCAGTTTGCTGGCCTAGACAAAAGAGTGAACGCTGGTTGGCCCGAATATGAAGCTGCATTGAAAATGCATGGCAAACAGTATGAAGCCTTTACCTATCCTGACGTTAATCACGGTTTTCATAACACCAGTACGCCGCGATACGACAAAGAAGCTGCCGAATTAGCTTGGGACCGAACCATGGCTTTTTTCAAGAAGCATTTGACCTAGAAGATTACCAACAAGCAATTGCTAATGAGGCTTGGTTTTCCTTTTGAAGAAAAAGGACTAAGCTAGCCGAATTATGCGGATAATAATACGCCCTCATTATTCGCAAAAAACGAACGCGTAGACGTTCGTTTTTTGTTTGCGCTGTCACAGGATTTAAAGAATCCTTGAAAACCCTCATTGCCAGTAAAAAGTGAACGCGTAGGCGTTCCTTTTTTGTTTCCTTCGACTCCTTAAAAGCTAAAGCTTTACAGGTCTTCGGAAACAAAAAAAGTGATCTGCAGCTGCAGATCACTTTTTACTGAGTCGGGATGACAGGATTTGAACCTGCGACCACTCGCACCCCATGCGAGTACGCTACCAGACTGCGCCACATCCCGATGATGTGTTGGGCGTGGTGGTAACGAGTACGCTACCGGTCGGAGACATGCTCCGAATGCCACATCCCGATGATGTATTGGAGATGGATGGTAGCAAGTACGCTACCCGTCGGAAACATACTCCCAATACCACAAATTGTCAAAACAAAAAAAGTCCAACATCCCTGCTGAACTTTTTGTCGGGGTGGCAGGATTCGAACCTGCGACCTCCTGCTCCCAAAGCAGGCGCGATGACCGGGCTACGCTACACCCCGAATGGTGCGGAGAGACGGGGATTCGAACCCCGGCAACGCTTTCGCGTTGACAGATTAGCAATCTGCTGCATTACCACTCTGCCACCTCTCCTATTCTGTAAAGAACTATGCGAATTTCGCGGATGCAAATGTAGTGCTTACAACCAAATCTACCAATAATTTTTATGCTTATTTCTTATTCCGGATACTCTACCCGAAGGTGGTAGATATTGGTCAACTTTCGCTTGAGCACCTTTTTGATACTCTCAATTTCTTTGAAGGTAATATTGGCGTTGATAAATTGCCCCTGACTTAACTGTCCCTCCACTATTCGCTCCACAAAACTATCGATGAGTTTGGCCGTGGGTTCTTTGAGGCTTTTAGAAGCTGCTTCCACCGCATCACACATCATGAGAATGGCGGTTTCCTTTGAAAATGGCAATGGACCTGGGTAGCGAAAATCCTTTTCATTGACCTGCTCAGCAAACTCTTCTTGTTTCTTGTAGAAATAATATACCAAAGACGTACCATGATGGGTTCGAATGAAGTCAATCACGCGATCTGGCAAATTGTTTCTTCTCGCAATGCGAATCCCCTCAATCACATGGTCAATGATAATTTGAGCACTTTCAATAGGTGAAAGCTCGTTGTGTGGATTGAGTGATGTGATCTGGTTCTCGGTGAAATAGGTTGGATTACTCATCTTCCCAATATCGTGGTACAAGGCACCTACCCTCACCAACATGGCATTGGCGCCAATTTGATTGGCTGCGGCTTCCGCTAGGTTAGCTACCTGTAACGAATGGTGAAATGTTCCTGGCGCTTTGTCTGAAAGTTCTTTCAGCAACTTAGAGTTGGTGTCTGAGAGTTCCAATAAGGAAACATCTGAAATCAATCCAAAAGTCTTTTCATAAATATAGATTAGCGGGAAGGAGGCTAAAAGTAAAAGGCCGTTGAGTATAAAAAAACCAAAGTTCTCCCACTTGATATCTGCAATATTTCCTTCGTGAATGATAAAAAAGGCAAAATACCCAGCAATGTAGATAAGGGTAATCTGCCCTACCGAAATAAACAAATTGGCTCTTTTGTAGGCCTCCGAAATGGTGAGAATGGTCACAATACCTGCTATGATTTGCAGAAAGATGAATTCAAAACTATTGGGCACGATAAATCCGAGTAATAAAATGGTAAGCACATGTGCAAAAAGACCCAATCGCGCGTCAAAGAAAGCCTTTAATATTAACGGCAAGATGCAAAGAGGTACCACATATACGTATTGTGCATTATACCGCACCACAAAGGTGGTCAGTATGATCATGGCCAGCACATTGAAGAAGATAAAGGTTACTTTGGTATTGTTCCCGTAAATCTCTTGGCGGTACTTCTTAATGAACAAGAACAGCATCAGCAACGCAAGCGCTACGAGAACAGAATATCCTAGCACTATCCAGTTGTAATTCGACTCCGTCCATATCTCTGATTCGTATTGCTTCCGTAGGGAATTCAAAATAGCCAGCTTTTCGCCTTCTACCACTTCACCAGTACCGATAATGCGCATCCCTTCAATAACCGTTCCGCGGGTAAGCGGTATTCTACTCAATTGATCCTGCAATTCCTGTTGGGTATAGGCCTCATTAGGACTTAAAGTGGTGTCAAACACCCCAAAAAAGAGACTGTAAAATTTGTCGGAATCAAACGGCTGTTGTCCAATAGCGCTTTCCACACGGCTTTTTAAATTCGTGGCCTTTATGATGCTGTCGTAGGGAACTTCTACCACAGATTTTCCGCGAATCATATTGATCTTTTTACCATACAGCAATTCGTTGTTGCTAATAGATCCGTACTGGAATAGCTGATCGAATAATCGGTTGGCAAAACGCTGAATACGAGCGCGTTCTCTTCTGGTGTATAGTGAATCCGGAAATGCTCCGCGCAGATTTTGTTGAAACTCATTTTCAATGGTGCCCAGCTTCTGTTCGTCAAAATCGAAATACGGATTGAGATTGTCGCGAATCTCTTGCCGTTCATTAGCCAACACTTCGGCATCCTTTTCAATAGCAATATCAAAAGGAGCAAGCAAGGTTTCGTATTGCCAGGGTTTTCCTTTTTGAAAATCATACTTGAACTTTCCGCCTTTGGGGAAGAAATACACAATCAGAAACGTGGTTACCAAATACAAGAAAATCTTGTAAATGAACGGTTGCTGTTTGTAAAAGTCACTAATGATTTTTTTCACCGAGTCGGGTTTTGGGAAGGCTTAATAAGTCAATGGAGACCACACATATTCCTCCTAAAATGTCTAAATTAGCCATTCCAAATTTCAAAACGAAAGACATGGCAAAAAAAGTTGTAATTGTGGCTGCTGTTCGAACTCCCATCGGCAGTTTCATGGGCGCTTTGTCGACCGTAGAAGCTCCTAAATTAGGTGCCATTGCGATCAAAGGTGCATTGCAAAAAGTTCAGCTAGACCCGCAATTGGTTGATGAGGTTTTGATGGGCTGTGTGGTGCAAGCCGGAACTGGGCAAGCTCCCGCCAAACAAGCAGCGATTCATGCCGGAATACCAGATACCGTTCCCTGTACCACCGTGAATAAAGTTTGCGCTTCAGGAATGAAAGCGGTTATGCAAGGGGCACAAGCCATTGCCTTAGGTGACGCTGATATTATTGTAGCTGGAGGCATGGAAAATATGAGTCTCATTCCTCATTATTATCATGCCAGAACGGCTACCAAATTTGGTCCTGCCAAAATGGAGGATGGCATGCAAAAAGACGGACTTATGGATGCCTACGACCATAACATGATGGGCGTATGTGCAGATCTCTGTGCAACTGAATACGAATTCAGTCGTGAGGATCAAGATAACTTTGCGATTCAATCGTATCAACGTTCTGCGGCTGCCTGGAATGCAGGAAAATTTGCAGATGAAGTAGTTCCTGTGGAAGTGCCACAACGAAGAGGAGAACCCATCGTAGTGAGCGAAGATGAGGAATTCAAAAATGTAAAGATGGAGAAGATTCCTGCGTTGCGACCTGCATTCTCCAAAGATGGAACCGTAACTGCTGCCAATGCTTCCACCATTAACGACGGGGCTGCTGCTCTCATCTTGATGAGTGAGGAAAAAGCACAAGAATTAGGCCTTACGCCATTAGCAAGTATCAAAGGATTTGCAGATGCTTCTGGCGAACCGAAATGGTTTACCGTAGCACCTGCCAAGGCGTTGCCCAAAGCTTTGGACAAAGCAGGAGTATCGATCGATGCTATTGACTTTTTTGAGTTTAACGAAGCATTTTCAGTCGTCGGGTTGGCCAATATGAAATTATTAGGCCTCGACGACAGCAAGGTGAATATAAACGGAGGGGCAGTTTCTTTGGGTCATCCACTGGGTTGCTCTGGCGCTAGAATACTAGTCACACTGCTTCACGTGCTACAACAGCAAAATGCAAAGTTGGGTGCTGCGGCCATCTGTAACGGCGGAGGTGGTGCTTCAGCCATGGTCCTAGAACGCAATTGATATTTCTTTTGAATTTATGAAGTACGGCATTTGTCCGCTTAGCGTAGTACCGCTCAGAGCCGAGCGCTCAGATAGCAGTGAAATGGTCTCTCAGGTTTTATATGGAGACTTTTTCAAGGTACTCGATAGGCAGAAGAAATGGAGTCGTATTCGTTTGGCAATAGATGGTTATGAGGGTTGGCTTGACAATAAGCAGTATAGCGAGATCACGGAAGAAGATTACAGGATTTTACAAAAGGTTTCTGGTGTTTTTTCCGCAGATATCGTTTCTATCATTTCCGATGAAAAAAACAACCTACTCACCATTCCGCTGGGAAGTGATCTCAGAGGATTGAAAGTGCTGGGCCACTCGCACGAGGGTGCCAAATTCACAAAAAAGCTACCCAAAGACAAGCTGATTGATCTCGCCCTTGGTTATCTGAACGTCCCTTATCTCTGGGGAGGTAAAACACCTTTTGGAATTGATTGTTCCGGCTTTACGCAGATGGTGTATCGACTTTGCGGACAAGACATTCTGAGGGATGCTTCGCAACAAGCCACTTTAGGCGAGGCGCTGAGTTTCATTGAAGAAAGTGAGCCAGGCGATTTGGCATTTTTCGACAACGAAGAAGGTCACATCACCCATGTCGGGATTATTATGAAAGACCATTACATTATCCACGCGCATGGCAAAGTTCGAATGGATCGTTTAGACCATTCGGGTATCTACAATGTTGATCTCAAAAAACACACCCATAAACTACGGGTGATTAAAAAGATTATTTAACAAAAAAGGACCGTTTGCACGGTCCTTTTTTTATGTATTCAGTGTAGAAAGTTTAGCCTCCCAATTCAGCGAGCTTGTCCTTCATAACCTTGTACTTGTCTGATTCTCCAATCGTACCGTAGATATTCATCAACGTACGTACGGCATCTGCAGATTTTGGATTGATCTCCAGTAGTTTTTCCAAATACGGAATGGCAGAGCGGAACATATCTTCGCGCTTTTGCTTCAACTCATCGTAGCGTTGATTGTCTGCACGTGAAGTTCCTAAATTGTTCATTTCCTCCACAATCGCTTCGTCTTGAGATAATGCTAAAGCAGATAGGTTCAAATATGAATTTTCATACTTCGGATTCAGCTCAATGGCTTTTTCGTAATATCCTCTTGCTTTTTCTGTATCGCCTTGCTCGGCAGTGATGACACCAAGGTTGTAATACAAATCTGGATTATCTGGTTGCTTGGCAACGGCTTGCTCCATCAATTCTCTAAACTTGTCTTTTTTGTCAAGTTTGATATAAATGTTGGCTTCCGTAAGCAACAAACCAATGTCGTCTGG
>CAWUKP010000090.1:0-8771 GCA_963922975.1 uncultured Spongiivirga sp.
CCAAGAGAAGTCTACACTGGTTTCGGTGATCAAGGTTGCAATCAAATTAGCCGGCGTACTGGGCGCCTCCGTATCTGGCGGCGCAAGTGTGGTTACAGCGAGCGTGTTACTCGAAGCAGAAGTATTCCCCGCAGCGTCTTTCGCCAGAACCGCGTAATTGTAGGTGGTTGAAGGTTGTAGACCAGTAACGGTATAGGTGGTTGCCGTTGGTGAAGCGATCAAGTTGCCGTTCTGCAACACTTCATAAGTTGTGACGCCTACATTGTCGGTTGAAGCATTCCAAGTCAACTCTATAGAGGTATCTGTTATGGTCAATGAAGCCAATGAACTTGGCGCTGTTGGAGGTGTAGTGTCAGCTGGTGCACCACCGTCTATGTCGTGAGTACCAAGTCCATCAAAAGTGTTAGACGGATACGAATCCCATTCAGACACCAAATACTGGGTATTGGGCGAAGTTACACTCGACTTTCTTCTCAAAGTTGTATCCCTCGCAAAATTACTGGAGCCTCCATTGAAGGTACCAATAATGTCGATCAACACATCATTTTTAAACAGTCCAAGTGCGTCGTTCCCATTGAACGTTACGACTCCACTTCCTGTGATGATATCCGCGGTAGACGTAACAGCTGTGGTTGCTGAACTATTGGCCACAATAAAAACATTGCCGTCATTTAAGTTTCCGAGCAAGGCCAAAGTCGACCCCCAAGAACCTGCTCCATTGGTCTGCTTTTTAACGGAATATACTGAAAGATCAACTGGCTGACCTGTAAAATTGGCTATCTCGAAGGCCTTGTTATACGAAGAGCCTTCTACGTATTCAGAAAAGAACAATTCGGTGGCCGTGCCACCAGCACCTCCAGCTTGGGTAGTTCCTGATACTTGATTACTTTCCACAGAAGTATTTCCTGCGGCATCTTTGGCACGAGCAGTATAGGTATAGGTTGTTCCTGCCATTAAGCCCGTGTCGGTGAACGTGGTAGTGCTAGCGGTACCGGTCAAAAAGCCATTTCGATACACCTCATATTCGGTAACGCCCACATTGTCTGTAGACGCGGTCCATGAAAGCGTAAGTGTGGTTTCGGTTGAATTAGTGACCATCAGATTTGACGGGATCGAAGGCGCTTCCGTATCGCCGCCACCGCCAGTTCCGAATCGATCTTCTGCCTGTGGACCTCCCCAAATCTGAGTGGCGAAAGCTGGGTAGTCGATAAAGGGATTTCGATATCCTTGAAGACCTACCAAAACAGGGTTCCGTTGTAGTTCAAGGTCCGAAACAGGATCTTCTGCATTCCATTGCAAAAATAATTGAATCATGTTGGGATCGGAGGCAATGGCACTTCCCTCACCCACTGCTGTTGGATAGCACTGGTTATCGTAGCGCAGATACATATACATCATCATACGAGCAACATCGCCTTTCCATTCATCACCAGGATACCAAAAGCCTTGTGGAGTGATGCCCGAATTACCAGAACCATCCGCAAACTTCCGATTGTTTCTGGACGAATTCCGTTGACCATCGCAAGGGCGAAGACTGTGCGCGTCTGCTCCTGGCCCAGATGTTCCTAGGTTCGGATCTGCCAAGGATTTAGGGAATACGTGTTCGCGATTCCAATCGCCCACGTTGCCGCCGTTGCCATTAACATCGCGAGAACGATCGTTGGTAATATCACTGTCAGAATCATCCCAACCATAAATAAGCAAGACTTTGGAATTGTCTGTCGGATCAAGATCGGTCTGTTTGAGTGCATCCCACACTCCAGGAGTGTACGACAAGAAAGTCGTATGGGTGCCGATGACTTTCACGGCAAGTTCATCTTTCAGGCTGCTGCCAGAAAGGTTCAAGTTCACATCGTTGTAATAAGCCGGTATCTGGGCGTAAACAACAATGGAAACTAGACAAAAAAAAGCAAGTAGTATTCGCTTCATAGGAGAAATTGGTTAGTAGTTAGACCTTCCAATTTAAGTGCATTCTCCTATGGTAATCCACCCCTATCAGCACGAAATCGATTTCTAAGCTGTTGATAAGCGACCTATTCCCTCTGTCAGAAATGTTAACTAATTGAAAATCTTCCAAGTAAGAATTTGTAGGAATGTTGATAACTTTCCTCGAAGATTTGAAGTCGCAGAAAAACCTAGAATGCTCTTATTCAGCCAACAAAAGGTCGACAAAGGCTGTGAATTCTTCCGCGAACTCCTCATATTTTTCGCCAGTGGCAGGGCCGTTAAAACCTGTATGTATCTTACGTACCTCCCCTCTTTTGTCAATGAAGATGGTGGTCGGATAAGAAAGTATATGATTGAGCATTGGAAGCTTTTTGTTCGCCTCCAGCTTATCGGAAGTACCATGTTGGGCTAAAAGTACGGGATACGTGATGCCAATTCGCTCTTTCAGTCGTTGAATCCGCTGAAAGGCAATTGCTGCTGTAGGTGCATATTCAAAAGCTATTGCTACTACTTCTAACTCTTCATTGGGATTTTGTTGTAAATAATTCACCAAAAACTTGGATTCATCTAAACAATTTGGACACCAACTGCCCATAATCTGAACAAGGGTCACTTTCTGCTTAAATTGTAGATCTTCCAAAGATATCAAGGCACCTTTCTCGTCAGGGAAGGAAAATGCGAAGCGCTTATATCCCTCTTTTAAAAAGGTCAAATCTTCTGGGTTGGGTAATTCATAGTTCGCGTTGCGTACTGCGTGAAAAGGTTCCTTCCAGTGATTGCCTGAATAAAAAACCCCACGTAAAGAATCGCCGCTGATAGTAGCTTCAAAGAGAAAGGCATGGGCGCCGTCAAAAGTCGATAGCTTCAATACATCTCCATCCACAATTCCTTCCAAATAACGATAGTCGCCCGTAGTGGTACGAAAAGTACCTGTCACCTTTCCACCCGATTGCTGAAAACTGCCAAGTGCCACATAACTGCTATCGGTCTGTGGACTAAAAACAGTTTCGTAGTTTCCATGAACATCAAGGGCAAGACGTTGATTGCCAGAAAATCGTTCCGTTTGCCCAAATTCTGCACGAAAAGGTACTATCCGATTTAAAGACGATTTGATAAAAGACCCTTTCATTTCATGCTGCGTGAAGCTAGCTACGATAAACCCTTCGTAAACAGGCAATTGAATACGCACTGAATCGCCTTTGAACTCAAGCTCGTCTACCACGATACGCTCTTCGGCATTCGCTATTACAATCGTGTCCTTCCCGTTGAATTCAAAAATAAAAGGCAGTTCTTTTTCATCTTGAACTTCCAATACCGCTCGCCACCTACCATTTTCTGGGAGTCTAGTTTCCTCTCTGGCACAAGAGCCAAGGAGTAAAATCAATAACAAAACTGAGAAACGCATAAGAAATGTATCGGAATTCATGCCTCAAACTTACAGATTGAAAAATTAAGTTTGGAGCGTTTCACCAAGAAACCGAAGTTTCTATCTTTGCGCTTCACGAGAGCACTTGCTATGAACATATCATACAACTGGTTAAAACAGTTTATCAATTTAGAGTGGGAAGCCGAAAAAACGGCGGAATTGCTAACCGATCTCGGTCTTGAGGTGGAAGGTTTAGAATCCTTTGAATCCATTAAAGGCGGACTGAAAGGTGTAGTTGTGGGTCACGTGTTGAGTTGTATAAAACACCCCAATGCGGATAAACTAAAGCTTACCACAGTTGATATTGGCCAAGAAGCGCCCGTGCAGATCGTATGCGGGGCTCCTAATGTAGCTAAAGGGCAGAAAGTGCCTGTAGCTACCATTGGCACGACGCTGTATGATGGCGATGGAAAGGAATGGACCATCAAAAAAGGGAAGATTCGCGGAGAAGAATCGCACGGTATGATCTGTGCCGAAGATGAACTAGGCTTAGGTGCTAGTCACGACGGTATTATGGTGCTCGAGGATGCCCTTAAACCTGGCACGCCTTGTAGTGAAGTTTTTGACATCGAAAATGACCAAGTCTTCGAAATCGGCTTAACACCCAACCGGGCGGATGCCATGAGTCACTTCGGAGTGGCTCGCGACCTCAGAGCGGGATTGCGTCAACAGGAAATGAACCTGGAACTTATTACGCCTTCGGTAACCAACTTTAAGGTGGACAATCGATTGTTGCGTTTTGATATAGATGTGCAGGACAAAGAACGTTGTCCGCGCTATTGCGGAGTGACCATTTCAGGTTTGAAGGTTGCCGAATCACCTGCCTGGTTGCAAAACAGATTGAAATCTATTGGCCTTGCTCCTATCAACAATGTAGTGGACGCTACCAATTATGTATTGCACGAATTGGGACAACCCTTGCACGCCTTTGATGCAAGCAAAGTGGCTAGGAATAAAATTATTGTGAAGACGCTTCCAGCAGGCACGAAGTTCGTTACTCTAGATGAGGTGGAACGCACTCTTCACGAAGAAGACTTGATGATTTGTGATGGTGATGAAACGCCCATGTGCATTGGTGGTGTTTTTGGAGGAATTCATTCAGGGGTAACGGAAGCTACATCAAGTATCTTTTTGGAAAGCGCTTATTTTGATCCTATCTCGATCCGTAAGACTGCGAAACGTCACGGCTTGAACACAGACGCCTCTTTTCGCTTTGAACGTGGCATAGATATCAACAACACCTTCTATGCGTTGCAAAGAGCGGCCATTTTGATTCAAGAACTGGCTGGAGGCGAGATTACCAGTGATGGCGAAGATGTCTATCCGATAAAGAAAGAAGACTTTCAGGTGGTGCTGAATTTTGAGAAGGTGAATTCTTTAGTAGGGCAAGAAATTCCAAGAGAAACCATCAAAAGCATTTTGACATCTTTGGATATAAAGGTCAACAACGTAACGGAATCTGGTATTGGCTTGACCATTCCTTCCTATCGTGTGGATGTACAACGCGAAGCGGATGTCATTGAAGAAATACTTCGAGTGTATGGGTACAACAATATTGAATTCACCCAAAAACTCAACGCGTCCATTTCTAACGTGTCGAAATTTGACGATCATCGATTGCAAAACATCATTGGCAATCAGTTGGTGGCGCAAGGTTTTTATGAAATATTATCCATCTCATTAACAACACCGGACTACGCGCAATTGTCAGACAGCTTGAACGAGTCACATCATGTGCACATGTTGAATCCGTTGAGTAATGAGCTATCTGTGCTGCGGCAAACGATGTTGTTCTCTGGCTTAGAAGCCATTCGTTTTAACATCAATCGTAAGAATCAGGATTTGAAATTGTTCGAATTCGGAAAGACGTATCATCAATTCGAGGGCGGACGTGAAGAACATAAACACCTTTCGGTTCTTCTTACGGGTAACCGAGCGCCAGAATCTTGGACCGCACCTCAGCGTGCTAGCGACTTCTTCTATTTCAAAGGGGTGGTAGAAGCCTTGTTGAAACGTCTAGGAATCACAAAATTCAAAGTGAAAGCGGCCTCCAAAGGGGTTTGGAGTGAAGGCCTACGGTACGAATTAGGGAAAATGTCGCTAGTCACTTTTGGAATTTTGGAAAAGCGAATGGCCAAGGCGTTTGATATCAAGCAAGAGGTGCTCTACGCTGATTTTAACTGGGATCAGTTGTTGCAGGCCGCGAGTTTTCACAAAACCAAGTTTGAGACCATTTCTAAGTTTCCAAGTGTTCGTAGAGACTTCGCTTTGTTATTGGACGAAAGTGTTTCATTCGCGGAGATACAGCAACTCGCCTTTCAAACGGAGAAGCAATTATTGAAAGAGGTTTCACTATTTGATGTGTATCAAGGAAAAAATCTCCCGGAAGGCAAAAAATCATATGCTGTTCGATTCACCATTCAAGATGCGCAAAAGACCTTAACGGATAAGCAGATCGATAAGATCATGCAGAAGCTCCAAACGAATTATGAAAGCAAACTAGGTGCTGAATTGAGGTAGCCACATTGCTTTCAAAAATGTTGTTTGCTTCCCTTTTTCTTTTTCATTATTTTTAATCGACTGATTGCTATTTGTTTAAGAAAAAGAAAAATGTTATTGAAACCTACGAACATTGAAGAAAAGCTGCAACGCCTACGTAGCAAGACTTCCCATGAAGATTCCATTTTACAGGAGGTGAAGGATCTCCTTCAACAAAATGAACAGAATCGAGAAGAAATCAGGAAGCGTGTTGATACTTCAGAAGAGGTAGAAGGCAATACGTTGACCTTTGATCTGTTGGAAACCGATCGTATTTACCACCTAGATCAGATCAAAAAGATTTGTATCAATTATCGACTGCGTTTCTTAGATACTAAATATTTTAAGGGAGAAATACCAGAGGAAGCCGTGAGCAAGATTAGGCAGATGGAGCAGGCGCATCAGACGACTCTTCGTGGATTCAAAATCATCGCTCCGTCTAAATTATTTCGTTTGGAGAACCCAGATGATCCATTATTGTTCGTGCCGATTGGGAATGGTTATTTCTATTTGATTCACAAATGGGGAAAGGACCTGCATCCGTTGCGGCGTTTGATGATGTTGCCTTTTAAGACTTTCGAAAACCTAATGCTGTTTACGATACTAGTTTCTTACCTATTGACACTCCTCATCCCAAGCGGTTTATTCTCGAAGAATGAAGGAAGCACCATGGAATTTTGGATGCTGTTCTTCTTCGTGTTTAAAATGGTCGCTTCTATCGTGCTCTACTATGGTTTTGCCATGGGCAAGAATTTCAACACAGCGATTTGGAATAGCCGTTACAGCAAAACCTAAGTCCTAAATCTTCGTATGATAAAAAAGGCCCTGTGAAAACGGGGCCTTTCTAGTTTTGTATACTGGAATGAGTGCTTTAGTTGCCCTCGCTTAGTGAGAAGCTGCCATCACCAATGAAAGAGGTCAAGGTAATGGTTACTGTCCAAGTACCTGAGGTTCCAGCAGAGGTCACACCCGAAAATGAATCGGGTTCCGAGTTACCAGATAGCGATCTATCTAAAACGATTGCTCCGTCGGCGTCCGTCACCACTACTTGAAAAGATCCTTCAGTGGAAGCCGTAATATCTGCGTTGTAATCAGCAGTAGTTAAATTATTCTGCCATGTAAAAGAGCGCGTAACCGTGCCGCCATTCCCTGTAAAATCACCATTCACATCGCCGTTGTAGTCATCGCCATTATCAAAAAGAACAGTGCCATTGACCCTTACTTCAGCTGTAATAGCATTATCGTCATCACTACAACTTGTAAAACTGAAGGTAGCCAAGGCGATAAACAAATAGGTAATTCTTTTAAATTGTTTCATTGAAATTAAATTTTGAGGTTTCGTATATAACCGTTGAGTTGTAAAAGTTCCTACCTAAAAAAATGTGTTTTTTTCTTTCACGCTAATTTACAGCTAGTTACATGCCAAAAAAAAGCTTCGAGCGTAGGTGACTCGAAGCTTTTCGTTTTTCGTGTATGTCTTAGATTTGGGGCAAAAACATGCACACTTATTAACCAATAACCGAGACAAACATAGCCGCAATAGGCCTATGGCACCAAATTATTGTTGTCTAAGCAGCAAAGTTTGTTACGAACATTAAAATCGTTGTGGTTAAACCGTAACCGCGTACATCTTCTCGCGCAATTCCTTCACCTTAGGATCGCTCAAGTACTCATCAAAGGTCAAATAACGATCAATCACCCCATTCGGTGTCAACTCTATAATACGGTTGGCAACCGTTTGCGCAAACTCGTGGTCGTGCGTAGTGAAGATCAAATTCGCGTTCACCTTCTTCAAAGAGTTGTTGAAGGCTGTGATCGATTCGAGGTCTAGGTGATTGGTAGGTTCGTCAAGCAACAAGACATTTGCGCGCTGCATCATCATACGACATAGCATACAACGCACTTTTTCACCTCCAGAGAGTACACGTCCTGTTTTTAAGGCGTCTTCGCCACTGAAAAGCATCTTTCCTAAGAAACCGCGTACATATACTTCTTCTCTTTCCTCCTCGGTAGTGGCCCACTGACGCAACCAATCTACCAAGGTGAGATCGTTATCAAAGAAAGACGAGTTATCTGCCGGTAAATACGATTGAGAAGTCGTAACACCCCATTGGAATTTTCCGCTATCCGCCTTTTGATTCCCAGCGATGATTTGGTAAAAAGCAGTGGTTGCTCTAGAATCCTTTGAAATCAGCGCTACCTTATCCCCTTTGGCCAAATTGATATCGATATCCTTGAAGAGCAGCTCGCCGTCTAGCGAGGCGCTCAAGCCTTCCACATGAAGCACTTGATCCCCGATTTCGCGGTCTTGGGTGAAGATAATCGCTGGGTAGCGTCGATTAGAAGGACGAATGTTCTCAATTTTCAACTTATCCAACATTTTCTTTCTCGCCGTGGCTTGCTTCGATTTGGCCACGTTGGCACTAAAGCGAGCAATGAACTCTTGAAGCTCTTTTGCTTTTTCTTCCGCCTTTTTGTTTTGCTGTGCACGTTGTCTGGCGGCCAACTGGCTGCTTTCGTACCAGAACGTATAGTTACCACTGAAGTGCTGCATCTTTCCGAAGTCAATATCAGAGATATGTGTACAGACGCTGTCCAAGAAGTGACGGTCGTGAGAAACCACGATCACGGTATTGTCATAATTCGCCAAAAAGTCTTCCAACCAAGAGATGGTCTCGAAATCCAGGTCGTTGGTAGGCTCATCCATTATCAACACATCTGGATTTCCAAAAAGAGCTTGGGCCAACAGCACGCGCACTTTCTGCTTTCCATCTAGGTCTTTCATCAAACTGTAATGCAATTCCTCTTGAATGCCTAAGTTAGAAAGTAAAGCCGCGGCATCACTGTCTGCGTTCCATCC
>CAWUKP010000091.1:0-8743 GCA_963922975.1 uncultured Spongiivirga sp.
CTATTAATGGTAAGCTTTCGGTATTTTTCGCACCTTGGTCAGTTGTTCAAAGGCATGGCCCATTTTCAACAATGAAGGTTCTGAAAATGGTTGGCCAATAAACGTCAAGCTAATGGGCTCCCCACTTTCTTTATACCCCATCGGTATGGTTAAACAAGGAAATTTGGCCACAGCCGCGTAGGCGGCGTGGTAGTTGTTGATAGAAAGCACCGCATCTAATTGATGGGCCGACATAGCCTCTTCAAAGAAACGCTTGCCATTTTGATGCAAGTGCTCCTTGATTTTTAAGAAATCTTCAGTCGATGTACTATCTTCTAAAATACCTTCAAAAATACCTTGACCATAGGGTGCGCGCTGCAGCGTATCCTCAAAATTAAAACGGACAACGTCTGCTACACCTTCTACAGTTACGTTATCCGTTTTAAACGTGCGAAGGTACTTTGGTAAATCTTGCTTCATATCTAAATTCAACAGCGTCAAGAATCCTTGTAACGAAACTTCTGGCGGATCGAAAGCAATAACTTCTGCTCCGTTTTCTTTCAACATATCGATAGTAGCTGCATAGATCGAATCTTGTAATAAGGTGTTGATAACGCCCAACTTTTTCCCCTCAAGCGAAACCCCATCAAAGACGCCAGTACGATAATTGAAATGACCGCCCACATTGGTAGAAGCCATATCTTGTTCATCCCTCCCCAACATAGCACTTAGGAAAATAGCATTGTCAATCACATTTTTCGTCATTGGCCCAGGCGTATCCAGTGTGCTTGAAATCGGTACGATACCAGTTCGACTCAAAGTACCGATTGTGGGCTTCAGCCCTACTACTGAATTTTGACTTGAGGGCGAAAGAATAGAACCTGCTGTTTCCGTTCCTACAGCGGCCACCGCATAGTTGGCTGCTACAGTCGTACCGCTTCCAGAGCTTGAACCGCCAGATTCGAATTGCATACGACCGTAGGGGTTCAAGGTTTGTCCGCCGAGAGCGCTGTAGCCCACAGGACAACCTGAACAAAAGTAGTATGCCCATTCGCTTAGATTTACTTTCCCGAGAATCAGAGCGCCGTTTTCTTTGAGCCTTTTCACGATGAAAGCATCTTCCTGGGGTTGATGATCTTGCAACGCCACTGCGCCTGCCGTGGTAGGCATGTTCGCCGTATTGATATTGTCTTTGAGTAGAATGGGCATCCCAAAAATCAAATGTTTGGCCATTCGGTTTTTCAGCGCGGCATCGCGTTGGCGGGCCTCTTTAACCACATCAGGATTCAGGGCAAGGATGCTATGTAAGGTTCTGGTGCTGTCACTTTCAATCTTACGAATGCGATACAGGTAAAATTTCGTCAGATTTTCATAGCTAAGGCTGCCTTCATTGACCGCCGCCTGAAGCTCAGGAATGGTTTTTTCAAGAACCAGCGGTTTTAGCTGCTGATAGTCAGCTTCGGAGAAGTCAGCAAGGTCTTCATTGATACCTTTCCAAACCTCATCCTTGTCTTGATATTTTGACTGAATGAGTTTATAGCGCATGCGCCGATTAGGGTGTTCTTTGTTGGCTGCGAGCTCGTCTGTTTCGTCGTAGGCATGCCAATAATCAACTTTAATTTCATGGTCTTGCTGGGGCTTACATGCCCAAAGGCACATGATGGCTAAAAAATAGAGTAGATAACGCATATGTATTGAACTGGTTGGAAGAAGTGAATGTACAAGGCTCATTATGTCCCTTAAAAATAAGGTTTTCTGAGTTGTCAAGCATACACCTACTACAAACCTAGACTAAGCTACATGAGCAGAAGATCATATGTAATCCTTAAGTGTATCTGTAGATTTGACCGTTTACTGGAAGAATGAATCCACAAATTCAAATTTGTTGAAGACCTGTAAATCTTCGATGCCTTCGCCAACGCCTATATACTTTACAGGAATTTGAAACTGATCGGAAATACCAATGACCACGCCTCCTTTGGCAGTGCCGTCTAATTTTGTGACTGCAAGAGAGGTCACTTCAGTAGCTTTGGTGAACTGCTTTGCCTGTTCAAAAGCATTTTGCCCTGTAGAACCATCGAGGACCAATAATACGTCGTGTGGCGCATCTCCCACCACTTTTTGCATCACGCGTTTCACCTTGGTGAGCTCATTCATCAGGTTCACTTTGTTATGCAGACGGCCTGCAGTATCGATGATGACAACATCTGCATTTTGTTTCACGGCAGATTCGAGGGTATCAAAGGCTACAGAAGCAGGATCGCTGCCCATCTTTTGCTTCACAATAGGAACGTCTACACGATCTGCCCATATCTGCAACTGATCGATGGCTGCGGCACGAAAGGTATCGGCGGCGCCAAGAACCACGTTTTTGCCTTGTTTTTTAAACTGATAAGCCAATTTGCCAATCGTAGTGGTCTTTCCCACGCCATTGACGCCAACCACCATGATGACGTAGGGTTTTTTATCAGCAGGAATGGTAAATTCCGTCTCCTCGCCCACATTGGTTTCTGAAAGAAGACCTGCAATTTCTTCGCGCAAAATTTGGTTGAGCTCTTCGGTACCCAGGTATTTATCTTTAGCTACACGGGCTTCTATTCGTTCAATGACCTTGAGTGTGGTATCAACGCCCACATCGGAGGAAACCAAAACTTCCTCAAGGTTGTCCAGCACGTCATCGTCCACCTTGTTCTTGCCCGCAACTGCGCGAGATAGCTTGTCGAGGAAACTGGTCTTTGACTTCTCGAGGCCTTTATCGAGGGTTTCTTTTTTTTCTTTGGAGAATATGTTTTTAAAGAAGCTCATGAATCTAACGTGCTTGCGTTAAGGATGGAAGCGGCATCCGCTGCGCAACCGGTGCAGCGATACAGCGTACAGCCTGCCCACCGAAGCATTGGCGAAGGTGGGAACGCCAAAATTATTAAAAAAGAAAAAGCTATCCTCAAGTTGAGAATAGCTTTTCAGAAAAATATTGTCTGACAGAATTACTTCTGCTTGGATAACCAATCGTTGACTGCACTAGGATCCATAATGCCTTCTACGAAGGTATAAGCTCCTGATTTTGGAGATTTCACCATTTTGATGGCTTTGGTCAATCTCTTAGAGCTGGTCTGTAGGGTTGCTACCGTTTTCTTTGCCATGATTCGTAGATTTACTTGATTTCTTTATGAACAGTCATTTTCTTAAGGATCGGGTTGAATTTTTTCAACTCGATTCTATCGGGAGTATTCTTCTTGTTCTTGGTAGTCACATAGCGTGAAGTTCCTGGCATGCCAGAATCTTTGTGCTCTGTGCACTCTAAGATGACTTGTACTCTGTTTCCTTTTTTGGCCATGATATATCGATCTTAGCAGTTTCGACTTATTTGATGAATCCTTTGGCGCGTGCTTCTTTCAGTACGGCAGAGATTCCTTTCTTGTTGATTGTCTTGAGCGCTGAAGTAGATACTTTCAAGGTGATCCACTTATCCTCTTCAGGAATATAAAAACGCTTTTTAGTAAGATTCGCGTGGAATTTACGCTTGGTCTTATTCATCGCGTGAGAAACGTTGTTTCCCACCATTGCTTTCTTACCGGTAAGTTGACAAACTCTTGACATTTTCTTTGACTTTAAATCGTTTCCTAAAAAACAGGGTGCAAATTTACGCTTTTTTGCAGGACTAGCAAACTGAATTTCTACATTTTTAAAATTTCTTTCTGTAACATCTCGAAGCTCTTATGTACCGCCTTTCGGATGACTTTATCACGATGATTGCCAAAGTTAAATTCTTCCACAACCACACCATTGGGTGTAGCGATGGCAATAAAAACGGTGCCCAAACTGGCATCGGCATCTCCTTTGGTGGGACCAGCATTTCCAGTGGTGGCAATCACGAAATCGGCCTTCATCAACTTTTGGGCATTGACAGCCATGGCTTCAGCCACCTCATCACTGACTACAGAGTGCGTTTCAATCAGCTTTTGGGGCACTTTAAGTACGGATTCTTTGAGTTCGGTGGCATAACTGACCACACTGCCTTTGAAATAGGCGGAAACTCCTGGCATCGCGGTAATACTTTGCGCAATGGCTCCACCTGTGCAACTTTCAGCAGTGGCCAGCGTCAGGCCTTTTTCCTTGAGCATTTCGCCCACCACGTATTCTATGGTGTGGCCGTCTTCGTAACCGTAAATAATATCACCAATCAACTCGGTTAGTGTTTCTATTTGTCGCTCTACCTCCTGCTCGATCCATTCTTTATCCAATCCTTTGGCGGTAAGGCGTAAGCGCACCTTGCCTAAGTTCGGTAAATAGGCCAATTTGATAAATGAAGGTAATGCATCTTGCCACGCCTCAATCCGCTGCGCAATGGCACTTTCGCCTAAACCATAAGTCAAAATGGTTTTGTGAAGGATAAATGGTGTTTTGAAGCGTTTGACCAGTCTTGGAACCACTTCGTGCTCAATAAGCGCCTTCATTTCGTAGGGAACTCCTGGCATCGAAACGAATACTGTGCCATTCTTCTCTAACCACATGCCTGGGGCCGTGCCGAAGCGATTCATCAGCACTGTGGCATTAGAAGGCACCATAGCTTGTTGTCGATTCATGTCCGAGATGGGCGTACTGATGTATTTTCTAAACAGGTATTCAACATGCTCCAAAACTGCTTGGTCTTTGATCAATTGATCGTCGAAAAACTCAGCAATGGTGTGTTTGGTGATGTCATCTTTAGTGGGCCCAAGACCTCCCGTAATCAAAACAATATCTACGCGTGGTTCGGCTTCAGCGAACGCTTGTAAGATATGCTCGCGATCATCCTGCACGGAGGTAATTTGATAAATCTCTACGCCAATGTTATTGAGCTGCTTTGCAATAAACGCCGAATTGGTATCAATAATTTGCCCGATGAGAATTTCATCGCCTATGGTAATGATTTCCGCCTTCATGCTTAGGAGAAGTCTTTCGCAAGGGTTTCAAGGAGTTGGTCGATCAATGGAAGTGCTTTCTGGTAGAGCGGACGTATTTCATCGACGGCTGCTTCGCGTTTGGCAAGTGAATTCAATTCGACCACTAATTGATAGCTCTCTTGCGAATCGACCAAATCTAAATTTGGCTTGATCTTATGTGAAGCCTGATAAATCTCCTGCACATCCTCGTTCTCGAAACTTTCTTCGAGCCACTTTAGATCTTGAGGGATTTCCTCGAGGAAGGCGTGAATGAGTTCCGCTGCGAACTCTTGGTCGCCGCCAGACATCTCATTGATTTTATCTAAACTGTAAATCTTCAATCGTTTATTTCACTTTTATAGCAAACAACTGCTGTTCTTCCAAGTAGCCAGTTAACACATCGTTGGCGACCACCTTGCCCACTCCTGCTGGTGTTCCTGTAAAGATAACATCTCCAATCTTCAAAGTAAAATATTTGGAAACATATTCGATCAATTCGTCAATCTTCCACAACATCATTTGCGTGTTTCCTTCTTGAACTACATCGCCGTTTTTTTCCAAGCGGAAGTTGATATGATCCACACTATGAAAGGTCTCTTTGTTCAACCATTTGCCAATAACGGCCGC
This sequence comes from uncultured Spongiivirga sp., assembly GCA_963922975.1. Classification (GTDB taxonomy): domain Bacteria; phylum Bacteroidota; class Bacteroidia; order Flavobacteriales; family Flavobacteriaceae; genus JANQRC01. The sequence continues at coordinate 5,529 of CAWUKP010000091.1, forward strand.
TCCGTCAAAAGCCTTTGCTTTCTCCCATGGCAGTCCTTTTTCCTTACAATTTGCCTGTACATCGCGCGCTGTGAAATCAATTCCTAGACCGATCTCATCATAATATTTGTGGGCAAACTTTTGGTCGATGTGTTTACCAATACGGTTGATCTTCACCAACACCTCTACTTCGTGATGGACGTCGTCTGAGAAATCAGGAATAAAGAAGGGTTGCTTTTTTAGAAGAATCGAAGTGTCTGGTTTCAAAAAAACCACTGGTTCGTCAGGTCGTTCATTCTCCAATTCTTCGATGTGTTTGGCGTAATTTCTTCCGATACAGATCAGCTTCATACTAACTCAATTTGTTATTCAAACTGCGTAGACGAATAGCCGTGAGTACTTTTTTGGTGTACAGTGGAAAATCTGCATTCTGTATCCAACCGTAATATCCTGGTTCCTGTTCCAGCACATCCACAACTTTCTTGCCCTTGTGCTTGCCGAATGCAAAGTGTTCCACCCCATGCTCGTCGTATACCACAAAACCCGCAAAATCGACACTGCGCTTCCGCGTGGTGAATTCACTCAGCTTTTGCACATTGTTTTCGAGCTCATCGTACCGGTCTAATTGCCCTAGCAGCACTTCATATGTAGCCAAGGTATCTGCCTCTGCACTGTGGGCATCAGTCAAGTCTTTATCGCAATAAAATTTATAGGCGGCTTCTAAGGTTCGTTTTTCCATTTTGTGAAAAATGGTCTGCACATCAACTGACACCCGATTTTTCATATCAAAATCAACTTCAGCTCTGAGCATTTCTTCCGCTAACAAAGGAATGTCGAAACGATCTGAATTATAACCTGCCAGATCAGCATCTTTGATCATCTCATACACTTGCTTGGCCAGCTCCTTAAATGGCGGCTCATTAGCTACTTTCTCGTCAGTTATTCCATGAATGGCCGCAACATTAGCAGGAATGGGCATCTCTGGATTCACTAGCCACGTTTTACTTTCCTTGTTTCCGTTGGGGAACACCTTTAAAATTGAGATTTCTACGATTCGATCTTTGGCAATATTAGTACCTGTTGTTTCAAGGTCAAAAAAACAAATGGGTCGTTGTAAGGAGAGTTGCGACATGGATTGCGTTTGAGTCACAAAGATACATATTGACCTGCCACAAATACTAGTGCATCTCAGTAGTTTTTCGTAAATTTATAAGAGTCCCTTATGAATGCCAGTGCTTCCACACAAAGACTTTGACGATGATTCATTATTTGTGTTACATAAGCCATGAGGCCATTCCGTTCAGCAACGAAATGCTGGTAGATCTTCTCAAAAATTCGAGGAGCACCAATATAAAGCATGAGATCACGGGCTTATTAATTTATGCGCAAGGCACTTTTATTCAGTATATCGAAGGACCGGAAAAAAGCATTCATCAATTGTACGCAAACATACAATCGGATCCACGTCATAAATTTGTAGTAAAATTAACCGATGGCATGCAACCTGAGCGTTCGTTCCCTAGTTGGCGCATGCACTTTAAATATTTAAACCGTGATGAAAGTATGGAGCTTTTTGGCTTTGAACCTGATCACCAAGAGATCAGCGATTGGTTGACTCAAACCGATACAGGCAAAGGCCTTAAACTGATACACACCATTGCCTCTGAACTTCAAAAGTCGTAATCCGCTCTTAGATTTCTCTTTGTGCATCCCAGGCTTCGAGATATTCAGCCACCCTTTGAACGAACATACCGCCCAGGGCACCATTCACCACACGATGGTCATAACTGTGTGACAAAAACATTTTCATCCGAATGCCAATAAAATCGCCCTCCGAAGTCTCGATAACGGCAGGCACTTTTCTAATAGCACCTATCGCCAAAATACCCACTTGCGGTTGGTTGATAATAGGCGTGCCCATTATGCTTCCAAAAGAACCCACATTGGTTACCGTATAGGTGCCATCTTGAATGTCATCCGGACTCAACTTATTGGTGCGAGCGCGTTCTGCTAGATCATTTACCGACTTGGCCATGCCCACTAAGTTCAACTGGTCTGCATTTTTAATTACGGGAACGATCAAATTACCATCTGGCAAGGCGGTAGCCATACCAAGGTTAATATTCTTCTTTTTAATGATACGATCGCCGTCCACTTGAATGTTCAGTAACGGGAAATCCTTCAAGGCCTTGGCCACCACTTCCATGAAGATGGGAGTGAAGGTCAATTTTTCGCCCTCGCGCTCCTGAAAAGCTTTTTTATGCTTGTTGCGCCAATTCCAAACATTGGTTACATCGGCTTCTACGAACGACTGTACATGTGCGGATATCTTTTTGCTCTCCACCATGTGATGCGCAATGAGCTTGCCCATGCGGGTCATCTCAATGATTTCATCTTGTCCGTTTACCGAAACCGAAGTAGCTTTTGGCGCCGAAGAAGTTGGAGACGCCGCAGGTATTTCTGTGGCAGTCGTTTTTTGACTGGCTGTGGTAGCTGTTTGTGAAGAGCGGCTTTTGAGGTAACTAAGAATATCGTTTTTAGTAACGCGTCCTTCCTTTCCTGTGCCTGTTATTGCTTCCAATTCATCGAAAGAAACGCCTTCTTCTTTGGCGATGTTCTTTACCAGTGGTGAATAAAAACGTTCCGAGCTTGTGAAATCGACTTTGGCTGGAGTAGCAATTTCTTTTGCTTCCGTTACAGTTTGCTCAACTTCTGCCACAGCAGCTGGTATTTGCACCTCTTCATCAGCTTCTCCGTTTTCGGTAGCGCCCTCTCCTTCCATTTCAATAATAGCAAGGACCTCCCCTACCTGGACAACATCATCCACGTCGAAGAATTTCTCCAACAACACCCCTTCCACCTCGCTTGGCACTTCAGAATCTACCTTATCGGTGGCGATCTCGACAATCGGATCATCTAGTTCAATCGTCTCGCCCACATCCTTGAGCCATGCGGTAATGGTTGCTTCTGCAACACTCTCGCCCATCTTCGGTAGTTTTACTTCAAACTTTGCCATATATGCAATAAAAGGGTGTTTTTACAATCTTGAAATGCAAAAATATTAAATATATGTATTTTTCGTTGTGTTTTATTTAAAAAACAGTCACTTCCCCACGATGACTAGGGCTGTCACTGCCTAGCATAAAATTACAATCTTTTGGCCAAATTCGGTAGGTGAACCCAAGTGATTGGTACTCCTCCATCAGCGTGATCATATCTTGAAAGCTTAGATGGTT
>CAWUKP010000092.1:0-8731 GCA_963922975.1 uncultured Spongiivirga sp.
ATACTGGTTTTTTTCGTCGAAGTACTTATGGTATTCATAGCGTTGACCGTCAATAATGGCCACGATACCCTCAGAACGCAATAAAGCTTTGTATTCGCCAGAAATGTCGTTCTTTTTTTTCAGTTGAATTTCGTCGCTGTATGCGTCGTATCGCATCTCAAAATTGTCGTCGAACTCATTTTTAATGGCAATTCTACCGGTAGCAAATGTTTGCACGGGATAGGCTGAGCCTCTAATAGCTAAAGGATTCAGATTGTTGGAAGCGTTAACCCGCACTTGTTCAAAAAATAAATCTAAGGCGGTATTGCGCCCTTGAGCCCAGGTGTCGACACCGCTGCAGCCGTAACAGGTTTGGCCACTAGCCGAGAAGCTGAACATCACCGCAAATACTAAAAGGATTTTGTACTTCATAACTTTAAGTTTTTTGTAAGATACGAATTAAATGGAAAAATAGCCGTATCAATTTGAGAACTAACTACTTAAATATATACAGGCGCAATGTTATTGGATGGTTTTAAAGAAGTTTCTAAACAGTTTACGCAAGTCTTGTTCGTCTCTTAGATCAATATCATTTTCTTTGAGATAGTTGTTGAGATCATCTCGGAGGTTGGCATCTACTAACTTCAGAAATTTCTTTTTTTTGCTGGGAATCTCCACGATTCTGGTTCCGTTATTGACGGCCATATAGAATGCTTCCTCCTGCTCAAAACGATTGGGGACTTCTCTTACCAACGAGCTCTGTGCTAGTTTACCGTACTTAAAGGTCGCCTCCTGACGCAAATACAAGGTGTGATTACCTGCCGAAACCAGAGGGACTAAATATCCTTCGTAGTAGCGATTCTTTGCGTCATAGAATTTATGGTATTCATATACTTTATCGCCAATCACGGCCTCAATATCCTTGGATCTAAATAGCGCTTTGTACTCTTCTGTGGATACACTTGTTTTTTTCAGTTGTACCTCATCACTGAATGCATCGTAGCGCATGTAAAAATCGCCCAGATGATCACCGTTGGCATTGATTTTCCCCGGCAAGAAGGTTTCTATGGGATATGCCGAACCAATAATATCTGAAGGATTTAACCTTTTATCGGCGTTCATTCGGACTTGCTCAAAAAAGAGATCCAAGTTAGGATTGCGTCCATTCGCCCAAAGGTCTAAGTTGCTAGCGCTAAAGTTGGTTGGGCCTGAGACACCTTCTTGGAAGCGCTGCGCCTCAGCGGGCATCGCTGCGATTAGAAAGAAAAGGCCGACGAGAGATAGAATGTTTTTCTTCATGATGAAACTTTTTATCAAATTACAAAAAATATCGCAAAGCGTATGGTAATGCTTGATGGCTGCGAAGGCCAGGCGGCCTCTTAGGTAGGAGAGCCACATTGGCAAATAGAAATATCTTTTGATATTTGATCATAAAAAAAGGAGCATCAAACGATGCTCCTTTTTTCTTATGATTAGAAAAGGATTAATCTCCTCCTTCACGACATAGGTTCAAACTCAATTCACCTGCTGGAGTTCCGATTGGGAAATCACCTACCAAATTGCCACTTGGAGCATAGATTTGGAAGGACATTTCTCCCCAGAAGTCACCATTAAATATGAACTGACCTGTTTCAACACCTGGCGGGATATCGAAATCTTGACTTCCTGAGCTATCGCCCTCTACACAGTCGTAACCTGGATCTTCATAAGGTGTACAAAGACCAAGCTCGATGGTCGTTCCGTTACTCAAGACAACAGATACACCAGGTCCACCACCATCAGCGGTTGTTGGTTGCCATCCGTCACCGAAGGCATCTTGCATATCAATTCTCCAAGTTCCAGAAGGTACTTCAGGAAGCACACATACTACTAGTACACGATACGCATAAGGAGTTCTGAAGAATGAGCTACCGGCAACTGTACCACTCACATCATTACTACTAAAGGTACGTCCATCCTTCAAGGCTACTTCGAAACGGAACACAAACTCGTCTCCACCGTCAATATCCTCAGGAGCAATACCCAAAGCTGTTAACGCATCTCCAAGCGTAATAGCGAAGTCAATTTGCGGATTTCCGTTAACAGTAGTTCCCCAAGTATCTTCCGTAAAAGATGCTGCAAGCACTTCACCTGTGTTGGTCTCTCCGTTATCTTCTGTATTGTCAATCAATGAGATGTAGAGATTGACCGCTTCTACATTGTTCCCGCCTGATGCGTCCTGCTCCTCCAGCGAAATAGAAAATTCGGAGGTCAGGTCGGTCAGGTTGTACGAGTTGGGTACACTGCCTAACGTTCTCAAGATGGCTCCCGAGGTCGTCGTAGCGCGCACCTCGTCGAACAAGGTCTCTTCCTCACACGAAATCATAGAGAAGATCGCGAGAAAGGCTAACGAAAGTTTTAAAAATTTATAGTTCATCATTTTGAGTTTTTAAAAATTAGTTTGCCGAAGGGAAAGCCGGTGAAGCCGGATTGTTATCCCAAAATACCTGAGTTGTTTGATCGGCTTTCTGATCAACAGATGCATTGTTGTTTGCAAAGTTGTCTGGATAGAAGAACGATCGTACAAACGTACCAGGATTTGGCTCTACGTTAGGTTGTAGTGTAGATGGATAGCCCGTTCTTCTGTAGAAGTTGTAGGCGTCACATCCGTTACCCCAAAGTGTAATATAGAATTGTTCTGCAACAATATCCCACTTACCGTCCATATCTGCATCGTCAAAATCACTTTCTACAGAACTCATATAGTTAGTGATGTCATCCGCCGATGGCTCAAATGAAAAGTCTGCACCTGCATCAACAGCAGCAAATGGCTGAACTTTTGCAATCGACTTCATAATACCGCTAGCCATTAGATCTCTAGCACCATCTGGGTCGTTGTCAAGTAAAGCGATTTCCGCTCTCCAAAAATCAACCCATGAAGCCAATACCAACGGAGTGATACCGGCACCACCACCACCAGAACCAAGACTAATACCGTCAAAGCTGTTATCGTCGAACTGACCACCTGCAGGATATACCCCAGGAACGGTTCTTAACAATCCATCTGGTGGAATTCCTTCGTCGTTACCGTGGTCTCTACCCCAATACCCGTTAGGAAGGCTACAATAGGTGAAACCTCCATCGATGTAGTGCTGCGGAGCAGAAGTCAAAGAGCACGCAAGTGTCTCTTCATCTGGATCTGTTCCATCAGCGCCTGGTACTGTCGCATTTTGACGGTAGAAATAATAACGAATACGTGGATCATTTGAAGTATCCATCAAATTCATCAACCAGTTACTCATGTAATCTTGACCACCTGTGTTGATGTAGTTAAATCCGTAACGTGGGTGACGTGTATCTGGCTGAACGGCGTTTGTTCCGTACTGGAACTGGAAGTCGTCAGCACTATCTTGAATGTAGTTTCCAGAATCTACGATCGCTTTGAAAGCAGCAACAGCGCCACCATCTACCAATCGAGTGTTCAAGTAGATTTCCATCTTTAGGGTGTTACACAAGCGAATCCACTTGCTCTTATCACCATCATAGTAGAAATCGATATCTGGCTCATCCAAAGAAGTCGCATTGAAATTAGCGATGGCACTATCTAGTAGGGCCAAGGCAGCAGCATACACATCCGCACCAGGGTCGGTGGCTGGATTCAAGTTGGCATCTCCTTGTAGCGCTTCGCTGTAAGGAATGTCACCAAAGAAATCAACAAGCGTGGTAATCACAATAGCTTCCACAACCTGTCCAATGGCGATGTGCGTAAATTGCTCACCTTCCTGTGCCAGTGCTTGCATTTCTCTCACATCCGTAAGGATTTCTTGATAGGCATTGTCCCACTCTGTATTCACGTCTGAAGGGCCGTAGGCGTTACGGTAATCTCTACCGAACATATTCTCAATTCTCGTCAACTCCGCGCCGTACCGGCCAAAGTCGTCTTCTATAAAATCTGCTAGTCGCACCTGAATTGAATTCACGTAGAATTCAACCTGAGCTTCGCTAGGAGATAGCGCATTTGGATCTTGTGTGAGATCTAATTCTGTAGTCTCACAAGAACTTATAAATAGTCCTGTTCCAAAAGCGGCTAAAAGGATACTAAATAATTTTCTCATGGTTTTATTTTTTTTAGAATGTAGCTTTAACACTGAATCCATATCGCTTAGAACTCGGTCCATTCAAGAACTCAAAGCCAATACCGTTACCAACACCAAGACCAGCTACGTTCGGATCAAAGTTTGTTCCGTCAGGAATATTGATGGCCTTGTAGAAGAGGTTCAAACCAGAAGCGGTAAATGAAACACTTCCGAAAGGCGTTTTCTCCAAAAACTTACTTGGCAGTGCATAGCTCAAAGATACTTCTTGCAATCTGATGGTAGATCCGTCAAATACACCCAATTCGTCTGGGCCGAACAAGATGTTGTTGAACCAGTATGTACTGTTGTTCAACTGCACAGTGTTTGTGCTGCCATCTGCTTGTACACCAGGAAGGATGAACGTGTTCTCACGATCCAATGTGTCAGTCGTCAAACCACGACCCAATAGGGTAGACACCGTTCTACTGTAGATATCTCCACCATGACGGTAGGTCCAAAGCATATTGAAGGTGAAGTTTTTGAACGAAATACTGTTGTTAATGTTCAATAACCAGTCTGGGTTTGGATCACCAATTTTAAAGAGTCCGTTCTCTTCTACGTAGCTACCTGCAGCGTTCACAAGGAACTCTCCATCATCAGTTCTCTGAATTCTGGTTCCCACCATCACACCTAGAGGCTCGCCTACTTGAGCAGCGTTTCCTAGGTTGGTGAAACCTTCGTATACGATAATATCAGTATCTAAACCTAGGTCAGTTACCTCAGTTTCGTTGGCTGTGAAGTTGGTGTTGATGTTCCAGTTGAACCCACCTTCTTCAGAACTGCGGAAAGGAGAAACTCCTAAGTCGATTTCAAAACCATCCCCTTTGATCTCACCAACATTGGTACTCGTTACTGTAAATCCAGTAGCTGGATCTAGCGGACGATCAACGATCAAATCTGTAGTAGTTCTGGAGTAGTAAGAAGCATCAAGTGTGATGCGATTCTTCCATAATCTAGCTTCGATACCAAACTCGATCTCGCTGATTTGCTCAGGAAGCAAGTTCGGGTTACCCAAACGTGCACCAGTAGTGTTAATCACCACATCGCTACCTCCTTGATCCTGGAAGAACTGTGTCTCTAGATCAAGAGTGGCCGCAATCGGGAATCCTGTTGGGAAGTTCGCCGAAGTACCGTAACCAGCTCTCAACTTCAAATAATTTAAGAAGTCGTTGTTTCTAAGACCATCAAAAGCTTGTGTTGGCACGAAAGAAACACTGGCAGATGGATAGAAGATCGAACGGTTTTCTTTCGAAAGGTTAGAAACCCAGTCGTTACGTCCGGCAAGTGTTAAGTATAGGTAACGCTCGTAGTCAAATTCAGCCTGTGCAAACACACCGACGATGTTTCGCTCTTGGAAGAACTGAATCTCATCTTGCAACTGAAAGTTGAAGTGTCTAAATACGTTGAATGCTTGCTGACCAGAACTGGATACCCCGTTTTGATCAAACACTTCTCTTCTTGAAGTAGCACCAACGTTGAACGTTGCACCTACTACGTCTGCGATATCAAATCCACCAGAAAGGATAACGTCATGGTTCCAGATGAAGTTGGTGTTGTTCCAAGTTTCGTAGATACCGCTATTCAAACGTGCATCATCTTGACCAGCACCACCTTTGTTTTGCTGATTAATATTGTTTTCACTGTAAACATCCAAACCGAAACGATACAGTAGGTTCAAGTTGTCAGTAAAATTGTATTGAATACTTGCGTTACCGAAAACACGATTAGTTACCTGACGGTTCTGCGTATTCGCTACCGTCCAAAGTGGGTGCTGAATACTGTTGTTCTGACGGTAGTAAACACTACTTCCGTCAATTGGGTTTGAAAAAGGAAGCCCAATTAAGTCAACACTTCGTGGTGTAAAGAACAATTCTCCAAATACAGAAGAACCTCCACCGAAAGCACCGTTACCTGTACTTGCTGCAACAGGAGGTGTTTTAAAGTCAGTTCTAGAGTAGTTCAATGTACCAGAGATGGTGAATTTATTAGACAACAAAGCGCGTCCACCCAAACCAAGCGTATTACGAATCAGCTTGTTACCTGGTGTAAAGCCTTCATCCTCTAGGTGACCGTAGTTCATGTTGTAGCTGACATCACCATCTTTAGAAGCGCCTCTGGCGTTTACAGAAGTGGAAAGCACCGTACCTGTTCTGAAAAAGCGCTCCACACTGTTATAAGGTCTCCATGGATAACGAACACCTGCAAACTCTGGGAAAGCGGCGCTAAACGACGAAGTGGAATACGGGTGTGCCAACGTTCCGGCATCATCAATGGCTGATTGGTTACCCCATCCGGCTGCACCTTCTCGGTCGAAACTTGGCCCCCAGTTACTAAAGAACCATCCAAAGTTCTGGTCGAAACCATTACCGTACTGGTCTTGGTAATCTGCTAGGGACGCAATTTTGTTAAAGAAAACAGACTGTGTGAATGTGATCTCGTTCTTGCTTGGTCCACCAGTAGCAGAAGAACCGTTTTTGGTAGTGATCAAGATCACACCATTACGTCCCTGCGTACCGTATAGTGTGGAAGCCGCAAGACCTTTCAATACACTTACGCTTTCAATGTTGTTCGGATCCAAGTCTAAGAAACGGCTCGATCCGTTGTTACCGTCTACGAAATCTTGCTGTGCGTTGGTATCACTTGCAAAAGGCACACCATCTACGATAAACAAAGGTTGGTTACTTCCACTAAACGAAGAAAAACCTCTAATCACAATGTTTGTACCAGATCCTGAAAGACCACTTTGCTGTGTAATGTTGATACCAGAGGCTTTACCAGTCAATACACGACCGATATCACCCTCAGACCGCTGCTCCAAGGATTCTTCACTCACCTCCGATACAGCATACCCTAGGGCTTGCTTCTCTCTCTTAATACCTTGTGCTGTTACAATCACCTCTTCAAGTTGGTTGTCTGGTTGTAACGATACGTTAATCGTATTGCTACTACCAACAGCTACTGTCTGCTTTTGATAGCCTACATAACTAAACTCAAGATTATCCCCTGCTGAGGCTTGAATCGAGTAGTTACCATCAAAATCCGAAGAAGCACCTGTAGAAGTACCTTGCACAACAACTGTTGCTCCTGGCAACGGCAGTCCGCTTTCGTCAGTAACAGTACCACTGACGGTCTTTTGCTGAGCGAACGTTAGTTGTGTAATAAACGCCAAAAGAAGCGTTAATAATCCACTAAACTTTGTTCTCATTTTGTTTGTTATTTGAATTAGCTAGAGCCAAAAATCTTAATAATTAGTTAATAATCCAACTTTTGACTCGCAAAAATTAAACTTTTCTTAACAATACTATTAAAGGGGTGAATTTTTCAAAAATTAGAAGAAAAGCTGATGTGTACGTTTGAATCTGATAATCTAAAAGAAGAATCTTCTGTGGCTCCAACCGCATAATTGAGTTTGAAAATTCCTGAGTTGGTTTGAAGCCCTAAACCGAAGCCAATACCGTAAAGTGTAGTTTCCAATTGTGTCAAATCGTCTTGTAGAAAAGCGATATCGATAATGGAATGCGCATAGGTATTCGGAGCCAGTAAGAATCGATACTCCGTATTTAGGTAGGAATAGAGGGTGGCCTCCAAAATATTTTCGTTAAATCCGCGAATCGAGTTAATACCGCCAATTCGAAATTTTTCATTGTCAAAGTAGTCGGGCGAATTCAAAAAGGCACCGCTGGCGTTTACGTAGATGTAGTTCCGAGGGTTGAGCTGAAAGTTTCGGTTGGCAGTAAGTGCTACACGCCACTGACTGGTGGAGGTCAGAGCAGAAGAACGATTTCCAACGGCCGCGTCCAGTTTCAGTACACTACGTGTTCGAAACAATGTGTTGACCTCATCGGGTTCTATGTAATTGAAGCCCGCCGTGAAAAAGGTGCTGTTAAAATCTTGGGTATCGGTGAGGGTTTCATCAGTGGCATTCGATTCAATAATACCAATACCACCAGTAATTCGGCTTCGCGTAGAGACTAGATAGGAAATCTTACCGTCTAATGAAGTGGATAAAAAAGAAGAATCCTTCCGGAAGATGTTGAGGTTGGCTTCGAAGCCAACGGGCGATTTAAACAAAAAGGGGATTTGTGCATTGAGATTAAACGAAGTTTGCTCTCGGCCGTCGTTCTTCCAACGCAATTCAAAAGCTTCGCCAGCATTTAAGTTGTTGATCAATTGCAAATCGAGGTATCCGTTCAATTTTAGATTGCCTGTTCCTTCTTCCGTATTAAAACCGACAAAACCATCAAAATAGTTACTCTTGGTCTTTTCAAAATACAAGAACACTCTGCTGCTGTCTTTCTCAAACAGAATTTCGGGATTCTTGATTTGTTGCAGATACGGCAGACTGGCCAAGACCGCAGCTTCTTTGTTAATAAAGCGTCGGTTAAGGGGAAGGCCTTTTCTTATTTTGGTGCCGTAGCGCAACAATGACTTCGGAAACTTATCATACCCTTGGATGATAATTTCATCAATGGTTCGAGGTCTATTGTCAGTGAGCACTAATGTCCCCACGAGACCAGTAGGCAACTTTTCAATGTTTGTTAGTTGAAGGGTGGCGAAGAGCTTTCCTTCAGCCTCTAATTGACCGAGGAAGCTATTCATCGTGCGCTCCAGGTCCTTGGTTTGAATTTCAAGAGTAT
>CAWUKP010000093.1:0-8713 GCA_963922975.1 uncultured Spongiivirga sp.
GTGAACGCCTTTGTAGAAGCTACGCCAATCTCAGGACCTGCGTGCGTGTATGCTCCTGCGTGCGTTTCTCGGGCAATAGACGAACCTACCACATTACAAACGCCAAACACAAAGGCACCGTGTTCTTTCGCCAGCTTGATTGCGGCCAAGGTATCGGCGGTTTCACCAGATTGAGAAATGGCAATTACTACATCATTCTCGGTAATAATTGGATTGCGATAACGGAATTCGGAAGCGTATTCTACTTCCACCGGAATCCGCGCCAAATTCTCAAAAATGTATTCGCCCACAAGACCAGCGTGCCATGAGGTTCCACAAGCCACTACCAAAATCCGATCGGCATTCAAAAATCTTTGAAGATTATCGTCAATTCCAGCCATACGAATAATGCCCTCATTAACCAATAGTCTCCCTCGGAAGGTATCTGTAATCGCTTCTGGCTGCTCATAGATTTCCTTCAACATGAAGTGATCATAACCTCCTTTTTCAATCTGCTCCAAGTTCAATTGCAATTCTTGAATATAAGGATCCACCAAAGAATCGTCATGAATTTTGCGAACTTTCACCCCTTTGGAAAGGCGTACGATGGCCATTTCCTCATCTTCCAAATAGATGGTTTTGTTGGTGTACTCGATAAAGGGAGAGGCATCTGAGGCAATAAAGAATTCATTCTCGCCAATGCCAATAGCCAATGGACTTCCAAGACGGGCAACGACAATTTCATCTGGTTTTGCTTTGTCGAAAACAGCAATCGCATAAGCGCCTACCACTTGGTTTAAGGCAATTTGAACCGCCTTACCCAATTTCACTTTTTCATTTTTTTTGACGTCTTCGATCAAATTGACCAAGACTTCTGTATCTGTGTCTGAGGAAAAAGTATATCCTCTTTTCTTCAACTCCTGCTTTAAGGGCTCGTAATTTTCAATAATTCCGTTGTGGATAATTACAAGATTCCCAGAATTGGAATAGTGTGGGTGTGAATTTACATCATTAGGAACACCGTGCGTAGCCCATCGTGTATGACCAATACCGACTGTACCGTTTTGACTGATTTCGGTGGCTGCGCGTTCTTCAAGATCTGCAACTTTACCTTTCGTCTTAGAAACTTTCAGATCCGTTCCGTCAAACAATGCGATACCGGCACTGTCATAGCCGCGATATTCTAATCTCTTAAGTCCTTTAACAATAACCGGGTAGGCTTCGCGATGACCGATGTATCCAACAATTCCACACATACTTACTCTTGATTAGGGTCTGAATAAATGATTTCGAGTTGTAATTTTTTATCCTCTGGAACAGCGGGCGTACTGCCGTAAATAACGGTACCAAATGGATTGATGATATGAGCTACGGGGATACTGGAGGAAGTACTTTCAGTGTCGTCAGCAACCATCGCACTGAAGTTACCGATCAAATTAATATCAGGGGTGACGGCTACGCCGAGCTTCACGTTAGAAAAGGTATCGCGCAGAATTCGATTCAAATGTTGCGTGATACGCACCTTGTATTTGGCCGAACCATCTTCCTCCACCAAAAAGCCACCATGAATGGCTTTGTCTTCTTCAGGAAGTGGCCCTGCCGTTGGATCTAAAATCTGATCCACCAAGGGCTCCCCTGTTTGGATATTGTACACATACAATCTATAGGCATTGATAAAGCTAGTGCCTGCAGCATTCAACGCAGCCTCATCCACATTGAATACGAGGCTTGCCTCGTTAATCAACCATTGGTTGCCGCTTAACTCTTGCTCTATCGCATCTCCTGTTTCGTCCAGTAATCGCAATTCAGCGAAAGAACCTGCGCCTCCCTTCAAATACAGTCGATCTGCATTCGTATTCTGGCCCACACCCAAACTACTTGGGAAATCTGTGGTGAACGTATTCACAGTGTTTCCAGTTAAAGGAAAAGCCGTGCGCCCGATCAAGGTAGCTTCTTCATCATCCGAAGAATCGGTAATGGTACCATTATCGTCAATACCTTCATATTCGTACTCCAGCACCACACGTGCCTGTTGCATGTCTATGAACATTAAGAGTTCTGTGGCATCTAAGCTGATAAACAATCCTCTAAAATGCTCTGTAAAATCTGCGTCGTTCCGGAAAAAATCGGCGTCCTCAAGATCTAGAATCTCAGATTGAAAATCTTCTACAGGAAGCTCCACACGAATTCTAGGACTTAAACGCTCACTTACTACCGTAATGATGGACGGCGGATCTTGTCCTTCCGTATCTTCACAACTTCTGGTTTCGTTATCGTCAATAACCTCGGTACGCAAGATTTCAAAATCATTAATCGTTACCCCTTCATTGAAATATTGGGTTCCGATAAAGCCCTGAAAAATGTCTTCAAGTGCTGCCGAACTGTATTCTTGACTTTCTTCGAAATTGGTGCTCGGATCTAAATCGCGCAAATAATAGTTGAAGCGATTGACCGACAAATTGAACTGCTGCAAACGGTTTCCGTAAATCGAATCAAGGCTAAACTGTCTAGGAATCAACGCCACTTCGCGACCATTACAATTATCTTCTGAGTCTAATAGTCCGTCGCCATCCGTGTCAGCAACCAATGGATTGGTGCCTGTAATGGCTTCTTCAGCATCCGTTAGGCCATCCATGTCTGAATCACTTTGTGCATCCAGCGGATCAGCATCCAAGCTATCTGGCACGCCGTCGTTATCACGATCGTCTGTATCCGTGTAGAAAGGCAATTCTAGATATACTTTTAGCAAACGCTCTTGCTCGTCGCCCACCAAAACAGTATCTACATTGGGGTTTGCTGCCAAAAAAGCGGCATCAATGTCTTCCTGTTCTTGGTTTTTATCACCAAAACGTCGCGTAAAGTCTAAATTAAATTCTGGAGGGCGATTTAACTGAACAGCGATCGCTGCAGAACTTCGCCCAAAAATTGGATCTGTATAATTTCCTAATTGATAGGTAGGAAGATTATTGGTTCGAACAGAAGGCAATCGCTTATTGAAAGCAAATACATCAAAAACCGTATCCTTTATTTGAAAGTTTTGTCCTCCAGTAACTCCTCCTCCGTCAAGATCATTAAACTCTTGATCGCACGCGCTCAGGCCAAACAATAAAACCACTAATCCTAAGGCCGCCACATAGCATTTTCTCATCATTGTAATCGTCTCTAATTGGGACAAAAATAGTTTTATTCGCTGATTAGGCTGTTATAGAAATCATAATATGCGTCAGCGAATTCTTCCCGAGATTTAAAATCCAATCGGGGAACGCTCACACCATCGATGGCCTTACTCAATTCTTTCGGAATTTCGTTAGATCCTACAATGATGGCATCCGAGTTTTCGACTGCTGCAGTCATCAAGTTGGTGTAGCTGGGCTCTTTGAATCGTTCTACGGTAGCTTCATCCAAGTTATCAAAGCTAATCTTCTCGTGCATCGCAGGATTCAGTGTTCCTTCAAAGCCTTCGCCGTATACGGACAAGACCACTTTGCTATCTTGGAAAAGCGGTTCGTCTTGATAGTATTTTTTCAAGTAAATAGGGAACAGAGAAGCCATCCAACCGTGCACGTGAATGATATCTGGTGCCCAGTTCAATTTCTTCACCGTCTCTACCACTCCTTTCGCAAAGAAAATGGCGCGCTCATCATTATCTTCAAACAATTGACCATTCTCATCCGAAGTGGTGGCTTTTCGTTTAAAGTATTCTTCATTGTCGATAAAGTATACCTGAATGCGTTCTTTAGGAATAGAAGCTACCTTAATGATCAGCGGCATGTCCATATCATTGATCACCAAATTCATCCCCGACAGTCGAATCACCTCGTGCAATTGATGCCTGCGTTCGTTGATGTTACCAAATCTGGGCATAAAAATGCGGATTTGGCCTCCTCGGTCATTGACCATTTTCGGAGCTTCGAAGGACATGGAAGAAATCTCGGTTTCAGGTAAATAGGGAATTACTTCTGAAGATACGTACAGCACACGTTTGTTTGTCATAAATACTGGCTTGGAAAATTCACTAAAAAACATGCAAAATTACAAAAAATATGGGGATTGAAGCGAATTGCTTAATTTTGCCCGCCTTAACGAATAGAGCGTGCAAGTTTTTGAACAAAAGAGTACGATTTCAAAATTCCTAAAAGCCCATCGAGCTAAGGGAGGAACTGTTGGCTTGGTGCCCACCATGGGCGCCTTACATCAAGGGCATCTGGCCCTGGTTAGCAGCGCCATGACCCAAAACGATCTCGTGGTGGTCAGTATTTTTGTGAATCCCACACAGTTTAACAATGCCACAGATCTTGAGAAGTACCCGAGAACGCTGGATGCCGATATCAGCAAGCTCAAAAAGCTTGGCGATACCATCGTTGTGTATAGTCCACTCGCCGACGATATATACGACCATAACATCGTGGCGGGCGACTACCATTTTGGAGGGCTCGAGCACGTGATGGAAGGTGAACACCGCCCAGGCCACTTCAATGGTGTGGGCACCATAGTTTCCAAACTTTTTGAGATCGTACAACCCAACCGTGCCTATTTTGGTGAAAAAGACTTTCAACAATTAGCCATCGTCCGAAAATTGGTGGAAATCACCAAGCAGCCGGTCTCTATTGTGGGCTGTCCAATCTATCGCGAGGTCAGCGGATTGGCCTTGAGTTCAAGAAATCAAAGGCTTACAGAGGCAGAACGTCAGCAAGCTTCCTACATCTATAAGATGTTGAAAAAGGCAAAGCGAAAGTTTGGCACAGAAAGTGCTACTAAGGTTAGAGAATGGGTTCAAGAGGAATTTGCAAAGCATTCTTGGCTGAAGCTCGAATACTTCGAAATCGCCAACGCGAAAACCTTGCAACCCATGCAACGAAAAGTTGCTCAAAACACCTATCGCGCCTTCATTGCTGTATATGCAAACGACGTAAGACTGATCGACAACATAGCCCTAAATTAACTACCTTTGCCAAATGCTAGTTACCGTAGTAAAATCTAAAATTCACCGCGTAAAAGTTACAGGCGCCGACCTGAATTACATTGGAAGTATTACCATCGATGAAGACTTGATGGAAGCGGCCAACATCATTCAAGGTGAAAAGGTGCAAATCGTTAATAACAACAACGGAGAACGCCTTGAAACCTACGTGATTCCAGGAACACGTGGAAGCGGAGAAATTACCCTGAATGGCGCCGCAGCTAGAAAAGTAGCGGTGGGTGATATTTTGATTCTTATCGCCTATGCCATGATGGATATCGAGGAAGCCAAAACCTTCAAACCCAATCTCGTTTTTCCTAACGAAGCGACCAACAGATTAGATTAAATTGAGTAAATCTGTCAAAAAGATATTGAAAATTGTACTCCCGCTTGCCGTGGGAGTTTTTTTGATCTGGTGGTCGTATCAAAATACCACTCCTGAAGATCGCGCCAACGTAGTCAAATATGTTAAAGAAGCCAACTACTGGTGGGTAGCGCTCTCGCTTTTTTTCGGGGTGATGAGTCACTTGTCCCGAGCGTATCGCTGGAATTTTCTGCTGGAACCTCTTGGCTACAAGCCCAAATTCATCAACAACGTACTCACAGTCTTGATTGCGTATTTCGCAAATCTGGGAATTCCACGTTCTGGTGAAGTTTTTCGTGCCACCGCCATTTCAGCCTATGAAGACATTCCCTTTGAAAAAGCTTTCGGAACCATTGTTGCCGAGCGCTTGGTAGACCTTATCATGCTCTTTTTGGTGATTTTTATTGCCTTTTTAGCGCAAACCGACGTCATTTTGGCCGTTTTAGAAGAAAATAACTTCAATCCGCTCACCATGATCGGTGTGATCGTTATTGGACTTTTGTTGCTCATTGCTGGCGTGCGCATCGTCAGAAGATCGCAGCATCCTTTTCTAATAAAGATCAGAGAATTCCTCAACGGTTTATTGGCAGGTATTCAGAGCGTTTTTCAAATGAAGAAGAAATGGCCCTTTATCTTTCATACCTTCTTCATCTGGACTATGTATGTGGCCATGTTCTTCGTAATTAAATTCACCGTGGAAGAAACCACCGGATTGAGTCTTGGCGCTATCATGTCGGGCTTTGTGGGTGGTGCATTTGCCATGAGTACCACCAATGGAGGTATTGGAGCCTATCCGGTGGCAGTCAGCGCTATTTTTGAGCTGTATGGCATCTCTAAAGCTTCTGGTGATGCCTTTGGTTGGATCATGTGGACCGCCCAAACCGTGATGGTAGTAGTCTTCGGAACGCTATCCTTCTTGTTTTTGCCGCTTTACAACAGAAATCGTACTGCTTAAAACAATTTTTGGCAAATCGCTGCTAATCACCCTACATTGCTGCTTCCCAATAATCTAAACGTTTGCCCCATGAACAAAAATTTACTCTTACTGGCTTTCCTTTGTTTGGCGACACTGCTTTCGGCACAGGTCTCCAAAGAGACTTTTGAGTCGTATAAACTAGGCGAAGATCGCACCCTGCGCACCTTCATTCCTTCGACGTACAGCGAAAGTGAGGACAATGTTCCACAAGCGCTCATCATTGTACTTGATGCTGATTACCTGTTCGAAACCGTGGTGGCCAATGTCAAATACTACTCGTATTTCGAGAAAATGCCAAGTGCCATTGTGGTAGGTATTGATCAAAACCGTCAAGGCGAGCGCTATGACGATTGCGACTATAGCGATGCAGATGGTTTTCCGCAAGGCAAAGGCAATGATTTCTTTGACTTCATCAGTTCAGAATTAGTTCCCTATTTGGAAGGCAAATACGATCTAGCCAACTTCAAGATGATTGTAGGCCACGGCATTACCGCCAATTTTATCAACTACTACATGTTCTTCGACAAACCTTTGTTCAATGGCTATTTGGCCTTGAGCCCAGGATTAGCGCCGAATATGGAGCAACGTATTTACGACAATCTCTTTGGTGTTCAGAACAAGACATTCTATTATTTGGCTACTGCTCAGAACGACATCAAAAGCAATCGGGAGCGTATCGAGACTTTGGATGCGGCCTTAAAAACTGGCGAAAACGAATTTGCAAACTATTACTTCGATAATTTCCCATTGGCAGATCACAATACGCTGCCGTCATACGGAATTCCAAAAGCATTCGATCATATTTTCAAACTCTATGAGCCAATTACGCCAAAGGAGTTTAAAGAAGAAATGTTAGCCTACGAAGAAGGACCAGTGTTCGATTACTTAGTAGAACGTTACAACACCATCGAATCGCTATTCGGTTTCCGCAAGCCTTACATGCTTAATGATATCATGGCTACCTATGCCGCCATCAAGAAAAAAGAGGATCTTGAATCTTTAGAGTTGTTGGCGAAGTTGACCAAGAAAGAATTCCCAGAAACCATGATGGGTTTCTTCCTGCAAGCAGAATATTACGAGTTACTTGGCGAACCAAAGAAAGCTTTGAAAGCCTACGAAAAGTCGTTCACTTACAATGAAATTGACTTCTTTTCAAAAGATTTGGCCATCGAGCGCATGGACGCTTTGAAGGCTGACTTCGGCTACTAGACATTATCTGTAGTTTCAACAATATTTTTGGTTGAATGGTTACCTTTACCATTCAACCATTTTTTTTATGGCCAAGACCAAAACCGCCTTCTTTTGTCAAAATTGTGGCACCCAATACGCCAAGTGGCAAGGGCAATGCACCGCTTGCAAACAATGGAATACCATTGCAGAAGAAGTGGTTTCCAAAGACACCAAAAAGAATTCCTGGGAAGATACATCCGCACCCAGAACATCCAAGAAAAAAGCGCTTGCCCTAACTGAAATTGAAGGCAGCAAGGAGGCCAGACTATCCTTATCAGATCACGAATTGAGTCGTGTGCTAGGTGGTGGCCTCGTTCCTGGGTCGGTCACCTTGCTTGGGGGCGAACCGGGTATTGGAAAAAGCACCCTCTTGTTGCAGATCAGCCTGCAAGTTTCCTACAAAACACTCTATGTTTCTGGTGAAGAAAGTCAGCGGCAGATCAAGATGCGTGCCGACCGAATCAACAAGCACGCCGCGCACTGCTTTGTGCTTACCGAAACCAATACACAACAAATCTTTGAGCATGTAAAGCAGTTGCGCCCAGAGGTGGTGATCATTGATTCCATTCAAACCTTGCATTCTGATTTTGTGGAAAGCAGCCCCGGAAGCATTTCACAAATACGGGAATGTACTTCGGAATTGATTCGCTTTGCGAAAACGACCAACATTCCTGTGGTGCTCATTGGTCATATTACGAAAGACGGAAATATTGCTGGCCCCAAGATTTTGGAACACATGGTAGATACCGTCCTTCAATTTGAAGGCGACCGCAATCATGTGTATCGCATCCTGCGGGCACATAAAAATCGTTTTGGATCTACCCATGAAATTGGCATCTACGAAATGCAGGGTGCTGGACTCAGAGAGGTAAGCAATCCGAGTGAAATTTTGATCTCTGATCACGATGAATCCCTCAGCGGAAATAGTATCGCCACTACCTTGGAAGGTGCGCGACCCTTGATGATTGAAATTCAAGCCTTGGTTAGTTCCGCAGTTTACGGAACACCCCAACGCTCTGCTACTGGTTACAACGCCAAACGCTTGAATATGATCTTGGCTGTTCTCGAAAAACGGGCGGGTTTTCGTCTGGGCGCGAAGGATGTGTTTTTGAACATTACTGGTGGCATCTCTGTAGATGATCCTGCCATTGATCTGGCCGTGGTGGCGGCTATTCTATCGAGCAATAGCGACATTCCTGTAGAT
>CAWUKP010000094.1:0-8637 GCA_963922975.1 uncultured Spongiivirga sp.
ATTTCTTTCACATGGAACTAGACACCACAGACCGACAGTTGCTTAATTTCATCCAGCAAGATGCGAAACAGACCACCAAAGCACTGTCTTTGCAATTAAATCTCTCGGTGACCGCTGTACACGAGCGTATAAAGAAATTAGAGCGCAATGGATTCATTAAAGGCTATGTTGCGCTGGTGAACAAGGCGAAGGTGCACAAGGACTTTGTTGTTTTTTGTCATGTGCGTTTGCTACAACATAACAAGGAGCAACTCAGTCGCTTTGAACGCGAAGTACAACAACTGGAGGAAGTATTGGAGTGCTATCACGTGAGTGGTGATTACGATTACATCCTCAAAGTACACGTGGCAGATATGAATGCCTATCGAGAGTTTATGGTCACCAAGCTCACGGCCCTGCAGCATATTGCCAATACCCACAGTACTTTTATGATAGAGGCGGTGAAGCATACCACGGCTTTCCAGCTCTAAAATGCTATCTTTAAGCCTATGCTGCAATCCGTTTTCTATCGTGGTCTTGAGCTTTTTATCTTATTCGTTCTCATTCCTGTAAGTTTTGCACTTCCGTATCACCCTGCTTTGAAAGCAGGTGTGGGTTTCTTGGGCTTTGTATATATATGCTGGGTTTTGCTCAAAGTGGAGCGATTGCCATTTCGACCTAGAAAAAATTTGCCTTGGAAATCCTTCTGGCGACGCACCTTATTGGTTTTTCTAGGGATCCTTATTTTTTCTGTTATCTATGTCTATTGGGTGAATCCGAAGATGCTTTTCTACGTACCGCTGAACAACCCAGGCCTGTACGTGCTCATCTTTTTTGTGTACAGTTTGCTATCCGTATATCCTCAAGAACTGCTCTACCGCACTTTTTTCTTCCAACGGTATGAATTACTTTTCCAAAACAAGAAAATACTGATACTGATCAATGCCGCGCTGTTTTCGCTCGCGCACTTATTCTTCCGCAATGCACTTGTCATGTTGCTGACCTTTTTAGGCGGACTGCTGTTTGCCTTCACCTTTGTAAAAACCCGCTCCACCATTTTGGTGACCATCGAGCATATTATTTATGGTATTTGGCTCTACACAGTAGGCATGGGAGAAATGTTGGCCTTTCCGAGTGAGATGTAGAAAGCTGTAAGCTGTAAGTTAAAAGCATAAAGCATAAAGCATAAAGCATAAAGCCTAAAGCATTCAAGGTGATGATTCTCAACTCCAATACACAATTCTTTACTTGTCCTTCGTAATTCGCAATTCTACTTTGTATTTTTGTACAGCTTAATTCGAAAACTTCCTTATGAATACATACGATGTAGCCGTGATTGGCTCAGGACCTGGTGGATATGTTGCAGCTATTCGCTGTGCCCAATTAGGAATGAAAATTGCTTTGATTGAGAAATACAATACGCTGGGTGGAACCTGCCTTAATGTAGGTTGTATCCCTTCAAAAGCACTCTTAGACTCTTCGCATCATTACGAAGATGCAGTGAAGCATTTTGAAGAGCACGGAATCGAAATTCCAGGTGAAGTCAAAGTCAATCTAGAAAAGATGATTGCGCGTAAGCAAGCGGTTGTCGATCAAACCTGCGCGGGTGTTGAATTTTTGATGAAGAAGAATGAAATCGACGTCTACCAAGGCTTAGGAAGTTTCAAAGACGCCACCCATATCACCATCAAAGGCGAGAAGGAGACTGAAATTGAAGCGAAACACACCATCATCGCTACAGGTTCCAAACCGTCTACTCTTCCCTTTATTACCATCGATAAAGAACGCATCATCACGTCTACGGAAGCCTTGAAGCTCAAAGAAGTGCCGAAGCACATGATCATTATCGGAGGTGGTGTAATTGGCTTAGAATTAGGCCAAGTTTACAAACGATTGGGCGCCGAAGTTTCGGTAGTGGAATATATGGATCGCATCATTCCAGGGATGGATGCATCCCTCAGCAAAGAGCTGATGAAAGTGATGAAGAAACAAAAAGTAAAATTTCACCTCTCTCATAAAGTAAAGTCGGTGGAGCGCAAAGGCGATGAAGTCGTTGTGAAGGCCGATAACAAGAAAGGAGAAGAAGTGGAGTTCACAGGAGATTATTGTTTGGTGTCAGTGGGCAGAAGGCCCTTCACAGATGGACTGAATGCAGAAGCTGCTGGTGTGAAACTCAACGACCGCGGACAAGTAGAGATCAACGATCATTTGCAAACCACTGCTTCCAATATCTACGCCATTGGCGATGTGGTTCGAGGTGCCATGTTGGCGCACAAAGCAGAAGAAGAAGGCGTAATGGTGGCTGAAATCTTAGCAGGGCAGAAGCCGCATATTGACTATAATCTCATTCCAGGCGTTGTCTACACCTGGCCCGAAGTGGCTGCCGTGGGTAAAACCGAGGAGGAACTCAAAGAAGCCGGTGTGGAGTACAAGGTGGGTCAATTCCCGATGCGCGCTTTGGGGCGTGCAAGAGCTTCGATGGACATTGATGGCTTCGTGAAGATACTTGCAGACAAAAAGACAGATGAGGTACTCGGTGTCCACATGATTGGCGCGCGGGTAGCAGATTTGATCGCGGAAGCGGTTACGGCAATGGAATTCCGCGCGAGCGCCGAAGACATTGCCCGCATGAGTCATAGTCACCCGACCTATGCCGAAGCAGTGAAAGAAGCCGCTCTGGCCGCTACTGAGGATAGAGCTCTTCATGTTTAGTTGAACCCATAAAAATTTAAAAATGAAAAAATTAGCTTTTATACTTTTCGTATCTATGGGTATCATCAGTTGTTCGTCTGATGATACAGAAACGCCCGCACAACTTTCGGATGTTACTGCGGAGCTACTTTCTTTTACGTATACGCCGCAAACAATGACCACTCCTGAACGTCTGCAATATGAAGTGCGTTTTACCAATCCGAACGATACTCAAATTCGAGGGTTTTACAGCATCACCACCAATGCCATCACCAATACAGGTAGTGGTGTTGAACAGCTAGAAGCTTCGCTTTTATCTACAAGCAATTCGCCTTGCTACGAAATCGAGGCCAATAGCAGCTGTACCTTTAGTTTTGATGAAGAAGGAAACCTACAAGTGAGCGCCCCTGATTCTATTGAGTTTGTGTCGGCAGTTTACCAGATTGAAACTGCAGTAGAGTAGGCACGGCCTAAAATTCTATTTTTTTCGAAGTGCCAGTCGAATGGCCGTCATCTTGGCGGGCAACCGTTTGACTGCTTTTTTCAGACTTGTGAATGCGAGTTCTGTCTGCGTTCGCAAGAGTTCTTCGTGGCGATAATAGGTCAGCACTAGCACACAAACTACACTCATAAAAAGCAAGGCACCTAAGGCTGCTTGCCATCCACTGAGCGAATGAGCCAACCATCGATTCAGCCCTAATCCAAACCAAGTTCCGTACAAGACCACAAAATGTACAATGTAGATAGAAAGGGTGCGCGTACCTACTTCCAAGAAGTGTTTATGGCTAATCAGTTGTCGCAATCCGACAAATACCGCTAAGGTCAGCAAAACATTTCCTAGACGAATGAAGAGGTAGTTGTTGTAGGCCACTTGTTTGAAAACTATGAAGTCAGTAAGCTCATAGAGGCTCATAAAGAAAGCCGATGACAGGAACATCAACAACAATCCAGCACCTGCCAGAGTGGTAATAAAATAGCGATAGAAATTGGCTTCGTGGTGATAGCGATGCAACAAGCATCCTACATACCCACCAATAGCCACATATCCAAACCAAGGGAAAATCGTAAAGATAGAACCGTGGGCTTTGGTCATTACATTGGCCAAAATGGGCGGCACCCCTTCAAAGGTGAATTGCGCATACCAAGGCTCTATGGCGAAAAGCAAACAGCCCACCCCTAGAAGTACATAACGAAGCACTCGGGAGCCAAACCGTTGAAAGAGAAGGTACAAACCAATTAGAAGTATCAGCGACAAACCAATGGTTTGCAACACATTGCTGTAGAACAGACTGGTACCCAATTCGCCGTGCAACAAAAGCATCAGATTCAGTTGTAACAGATAGCCCCAAAAAATGAGCTTCAAGCCTCTTCGAAATCCTTTCTTGACGCGTGTATTTTCCCAGCCGTGTGATTTGGATTTCACTAAGAGAAAGGTAAATACGATGCCTGTAATGGTGAAGAATACTGGCGCAGTGTTCCCACGGAAATATTCCCACATACTGTATATAAAACCATCAGTATCCACTGTGCTGGTGTCGAGCAAGGCATGCACAAAATGCCCTTGCAGCATCATCAAGATCGCGAAGGCGCGTAAGGCATCTAAAAAAAGTAAGCGTTGCGAATGCATGGTTTGTTTATTCTATATACTTGAAAATCTAGGTTTTGGATGTTTCAAGTGGTGGCAAAAGTACATTTTTTTTGGGAAGACCAGCCCGTACTTTTAAAGGATGTCATTTGTCTACCAAGCGAAGTTTGAATACCTTCAAGCTCTCAAATATGTATCATGGAAATTCTCGCCTTCGCACTTAGTAATTCTTCTACCTCCATCAACCATCAATTGGTAAAGTATGCCACGGACTTGCTAGAGGGACATGAATTCACGCTATTCAAAATGATTGATTATCCCTTTCCCATGTACAGTATTGATACCGAAAAGGCGAAAGGATTCTCGAATTCCATCGTGGAGCTTGCCAACGACATTCAAAAGGTGGATGCCTTGTTGATTGCCGTAAATGAACACAACGGCGGTTTGTCTGCCTACGGCAAGAATTTATTGGATTGGCTCTCGCGCTTCAATCGGAAGTTTTTAGACGGGAAAAAAGTGTTTCTGCTCAGTACTTCCCCGGGAGCGGGTGGGGCAAAGAGCGCGCTTTCGAAGGCTGAAGGCATGCTGCCCTATTTCGGTGCGAGCATAATCGATACTTTTTCGCTCCCTAGTTTCTACGATAATTTTTCAGAAGGACGTATCACGGATGCTGACTTGGCTTCCACCTTAAAAGAAAAACTTCAACAATTATAATCAGGCTTATTCCAGCTCAATTTTGTCAATCTGCAATGCAAAGCTTTCTTCTTTTTTATTTCCAATGAGGAAGGCAATCTCACGCAGTTCCTTTTGGTCAAAATTGGGAAGATTCAACTTGTATCCTCGGAAGTAGGGAAAGAAATCAGCTAGCTTCAGCCTAATGGTCTGCCATTCCCCATTCGTTTCGAAATACTGAATATACGAATAACGCTGCTGTGGACTTGATTTGAGCCGGAATTGATAGCGCTTGCCATCGCCCTTCACGAGGAGCTTTATGAATTGATAATCTGAAACCTCAGTGGAAGAAAAAACGTGTCTTACGGAGGAGAAACCACCATTGTTTGCGAGGGAGACCGTCCCTTTGAAAACGGCATGTCCTTGACTATTCAAAGTGAAACTCCCAGCCGAAAGGCCGCCCATTACACCATCATCAACCACGTACCAATTGGTGAGTTCACTTTGGGTATTGAAATCTACGAGTGTCATGCTTTGTGTTAGGATTAGAAGTGAAATAAGTAAAGATAGCCTCATGGTATTTAAGTATTAAACAGGTCAACTATTGGTCAGTTGTCAGTCTTCTGGAATGTCTGAACTGGACAAGCGCAAAGACTTTTGTTCGAATCGATTGTGAATGAAGAGGATAGCCACACCAAAAACTACCGCTGCTACCACCAAAATATTATTCGTTAAGCCCTCAGCAGTAAACGAGAGCCGGATCAAAATGGTGGATATGATAAAACTACTGTTGCGAATCACTTTGCTAAACTTGTCGGTTTGAAATAAGGAAAAGAGGAGCAACAAAACGTCTGCGAGTATTAAAATGGTAAAGAATTCATTGAAAAAGATATCGTTGAGGTCGCCAAATCGAGTGAGATTCGTTGTACTGGTAAAGCTACCATACAACCAACCACCCAAACTATAAAGAGCGAGAATCACAAAGGTGGGCACTAACAACAACGCCAATGTTTTCTTTTGGTAGATAAAGCGTTTCAGCGCTGCTGAGGGTTGGGAGTTTATAGATTTTGGCGCTCTCTGGTTCAATCGATAAAAAAGCCATATCAAGGCAAAAAGGACACAGGTAGTAATCAAGTCGTAGGTAAGTTGAAGGTCGTAGTCGCTTTGAAACCAATTGGCTGTCAGATCAAGGTGAGACAGGTCTTTAAATATCCTGCGAATCACCACCAAAGTGATAATTTCGTACTGTTTGGTAATGTAGAGCGAGATGGATTTTGGTAAGTAGTAGACCAACAGATACACTTCGTACAACAGAATAAAAGAAAATGGCGTATAGATAGCCGCAATTGGATTATTTAGGAGTTCACTGCTCTCATCGGGCACAATAATGCCTAAACTTTTCAAAGCAAACACTCCTAGATGTATCAAAAAACTTGCAATGGCGATGGTAATGATCACCCGCTCACTGGCATTCTTCGTCTTTTCTGAAAGAAATCTTTGGTAGAGAAAATCTACCATTCGTTGTACCTGCATAGTGGCTTTTGTTGCAGGTCAGGTTGTTTTATGAATGTCAAAGGTACGGAATAAAATCTAGGCCTTTAACACAATACGGTAACGGGCTTTTCCTTGTTTTAAATGGTCGAAAGCTTCATTGATCTGCTCCATCGGAAATTCTTCTACCGTGGGATAGATATCATGCCGCGCGCAAAATTCTAGCATGGTACGTATCAACGCAATGCTACCTAGCGGACTACCACCTACTGTTTTTTCACCCATGATCAAGCTAAACGCTGGAATGGCCATAGGCTCTAGAACGGCACCTACTGTGTGGAAGTGGCCTTCAGGGGCAAGGGTCTGTAAATACGAATCCCAATCCAAAGAAACATTGGTGGTGTTCAGAATGAAATCGAGGCTACCTTGAATTTCTTTCAGCGCTTCTGGATCTCTAGAGTTAACTACACGGGTAGCACCCATTTCTAGGATTTGCGCTTCTTTGTCCTTACTAGAACTGAAGGCAACGACTTCGCAGCCCCATTTATTCAAAAACTTGAGCGCCATATGACCAAGACCACCAATGCCGATGACGCCCACCTTGTCTGTGGGTTGCACGCCCGCCAATACAATCGGACTAAAAACCGTAATTCCACCACAAAACAGAGGTCCTACCTTGCTGATATCCAGTCCAGAAGGCAGTTGAACCGCCCAAGACCAATGGCAACGCACTTTGTCGGCGAAACCACCGTGCCTTCCAACAATGGTACCTTCTACTTCAGCGCAAAGATTGTGTTTGCCGTTCATGCATTGGTTGCAATGCATACAAGAGGCGGAATTCCAGCCCAGGCCAACGATGTCTCCTACTTTGAGATTCTTCACCTCTTTTCCCACGGCGGTCACTTCACCAACTACTTCATGCCCGCCTACAAAGGGAAACTGGGTCATGCCCCATTCATTATCGAGCATGCTTAAATCAGAATGACACAGACCGCAGTAGTGGACCTTGATATCAACGTGCTCGTGGTCTAATTCAGGTAAATCATAAGTGAAAGGTTGGAGCTCTTCTCCAACATTATGGGCGGCATAAGCGTGTACGGTCATGGTTTCGTTTTCTTTTAAAGATACGAATAAACCGAGTTCGCTCAAAGGATTTGATTTAGGCTAAAGCACTGTTCATTTTGGCTTTGATATCATCCAAGCATAGGTTTCCAAAACTGCCCTCATGCGTATGGTGAATGTCTTTTTTAGGTTGAAAGTTGCCTGCTTCAATCTGTTGGGCCATATGCTGATAGGCTTCGCGGAAGGGCATGCCCTGTAGCACAAGTTCATTTAAGGTATCTACACTAAAGAGGTAGTCATATTTTTCATCCTGCAAGATGGTTTCATTCACCTGAATGTCTTTTAGGGTGAAATGCGCCATCTCCAGACAAGACTTGATCTCTTGAATGGCAGGAACGATTATTTCCTTTGCTAATTGTAGGTCTCTGTGATAACCACTCGGCAGGTTGGTGATTAACATGGCCAATTGATTGGGAAGCGCTTGTAGTTTATTGCCTTTGGCTCTGATGAGCTCGAAAACATCCGGATTCTTTTTATGGGGCATAATGCTACTTCCAGTGGTCATTTCTTCAGGAAAACTCACAAAGTTGAAATTTTGACTCATGAATAGACAGACATCCATAGCCAGTTTAGCGAGGGTAGCCCCCAGGCTTGCAATTCCGAATGCCACGGATTTTTCCACTTTCCCGCGACTCATTTGCGCGGCTACCACGTTGAATTTCATGGTTTCGAAGCCTAACTCTTTTGTCGTAAAGCTACGATCAATAGGAAAAGAACTTCCATAGCCTGCGGCACTTCCAAGTGGATTTTGATCGGCGATTTTCGTGGCGGCGTTCAGCAAATACACATCATCAATGAGGCTTTCTGCGTAAGCGGAGAACCACAGTCCAAAAGAGGAAGGCATAGCAATTTGCAGGTGCGTGTAGCCTGGTAACAGCTGTTTTTGATGACGTTCCGCTAGCAAGATTAAGAGATCGAAAAGCGTTTTCGTCAGTTTTTTAATTTCTGCAAGCTCTTCTTTCAGATAAAGGTGCATGGCCACTAAAACTTGATCATTCCTGCTGCGTGCCGTGTGGATTTTTTTACCCACAGCTCCGTATTCTTTGACCAACAGGTATTCGATTTTTGAATGCATGTCTTCAAAATCATCTTCAATG
>CAWUKP010000095.1:0-8306 GCA_963922975.1 uncultured Spongiivirga sp.
GTAGATGATATCTTCGTAGAGTTTACGAATATCAGGATCTTCTATGCGTTCCAAGCGTTGTGAAAAGAACAAACGCTGGAGCTTATATGCGTCAAACTTTACCTTGCTGTACTTGAAATGCGGATCCTCTAAATACTTGGAAGCGAAAAATCGTTTCTTCTCGTGTTCAATATTGGTTGGATTCACATAACTCAACAGCTCCAATCTACGTACCAATCGATCGAGATTGCTATCGATGTCTACTATCTCCGAATATCTATCTATTTCTTGCGTCACCATCATATGTTATCGGCATGTTTCTCATAAAACTCAGCAGCGTGAGTAGGTAATAATTGTTTCAATTGACGTTCTACAGCGGCCACCACCTCCGGATAGATGACGCCTGAAAGTTCATCGCAGTACACTTTCGAAATTTCAGTAGCCAAAACCAATGTATCGTCAAAATTGTTGGTGATATATTTCAGGAAATAGCCATTCCCTTGAAAGGTATCGTTGATCGCTGCAGTAGCGCTGATACCGTTAGGCAATTGCATTCCTGAAAGATCGTCCTTCCAATCGTCAACTTCATTCCCAAAACGCTGGTTGTCTATGTTTGAAGTACCCAAGTTCCAAACTGGGACCTCGCGCTGCCAGCGCTTCCAGTTGTAGCTGTGCATGTCATACACCACGGTTGAACCGAAAAGTTGCTCTAGCTTTTCTACGAGCGCATGAACCACTTCGTAAAAGCGTTCGTGTTTATCTAGACTTTTTGATTTTTCGGTTGCCGTTAATGGCGAATTCCACAATTTCTTGCCCCAGGCATCTTCGTAAATAGCACGCTCGGGTTCTCTGTTTAAATCGTATTCAAATCTTGAATCGCATCCCGCAATCACAATTGGCATCGTTTGCACCATTTGACGCGTACAAGGATCTTCCTCGTACCAGCGATCGTATTCAGAATGCAGGCATTTTGCCCATAAGTCCTTGCGAAATTGATGTCCGTCGTGCACCGCACCGCACATATAGTGGGTGTAGTCTGAAATCTTTAAGGTGAAGGAATAATCATCTGCTACGGCCTCGAAGATTTCTTCATTGCGAATGCGAGCGATGATA
This sequence comes from uncultured Spongiivirga sp., assembly GCA_963922975.1. Classification (GTDB taxonomy): domain Bacteria; phylum Bacteroidota; class Bacteroidia; order Flavobacteriales; family Flavobacteriaceae; genus JANQRC01. The sequence goes on from CAWUKP010000095.1 coordinate 1,093, forward strand.
TCATCTACAGACAATCTAAGCATCTTGTACAGTTTTGCGCAGCTGCGAACGGCGATCAAAGGCTTGCATCTTGGCGATGACTTTGCTTTCTAAGAAATCAACTACCTTCTCTTGCAAACGAGTTTTGTATACTTTATTCATGTATGTGATGCCACCCGGACTCATCACGTTTACTTCTACTAACTTACCTCCGATTAAATCAAGCCCAACGAAAAATAGACCATCCTTTACCAGCTTCGGACCAATCTGCTTGCAAAGTGCCTTTTCGGTCTTTGAGAGTGTGTGCTTCGCTACGGAACCTCCAGCAGAAACGTTAGAACGATGATCGCCTTCCCCAGGAATTCTGCGCATGGCACCAATAGGTTCTCCATTCAGCATTAAAACCCGAACGTCGCCTTGATCGGCTCCTTCGATATACTCTTGGAGAATCACATAGTTTGAGCTACCATCGGCATTAGTAATGTAGAAATCAAGTAAGGAATTGATATTTGACATGGCCGAACGCTCAATCAAAATAACTCCTGAGCCGCCAAAGCCATTCAAGGGTTTTAAAATCATCTTTTCTGCATCAGACTCTTTGATCTGGCGTACAAGATAATTTTTGTTTTTAGACACGTGCGTTACTGGCACGATCTCACTCATGGCATCCCCAAAAGCGGCCGTATATAACTTATTATTTGCTTCGCGCATGCCTTGCAGTGAATTCACGATGAACACATCATCTTTCACTGAATCCAAAAAATTAAGCATGATGGGGTCCAAAGGTGGATTGGCGCGCATGAAAATGACGTCAAAGCCAGCCAGTGGTAACATTTCTTCACGGGTCGTCACCTTTTTATAGTACGATTTCTGCGAAGCAGGTACTTTATCCAAGCGTCCAATAACATTGCAAAAAGCATAGGTTACACTATTTCGAATGGTCAAGTTGGAAGGTGAGCAGGTAGCCACGCCATGACCTCTTTTGGCACATTCATGGATAAGCGACAAGGAAGTGTCATTGTCAGGATCAATCTCTTCCCAAGGATACATCAAAAAGCAAACATTCATGTCGGTTGGATATAGTTAATAGTATTTAAATGTACATGAAATTTATACAGAAATCAAGACGTAGATTTTACCTCTTCGTAGTGATCATCCCAATCCTTCACCTTTGGCTCACCTAGCTTGCCTACGGCCTTAGCCACAAGCATGGAAACGGTGGCATCCCCCGTTACATTAACAACTGTTCTACACATGTCTAAGGGTCTATCAACGGCAAAAATGAGCGCTAAACCAATGGCTAATTTATCGGCAGGAAAACCAATAGCCTCGAGCACAATCACCAACATCACCATGCCTGCACCAGGCACGGCTGCCGAACCAATGGAGGCCAGTAAAGCGGTTAGCACAATGGTTAACTGACCACCCAAATCTAGCGGAAAGCCAAGCGCCTGTGCGATGAATACCGCAGCAACACCTTGATACAAACTTGTGCCGTCCATATTGATGGTGGCCCCTACAGGCAGCACAAAACTAGTGACTTCTTTGTCTACCCCAATATGTTCTTCCACTCTTTCCATGGTCACAGGAAGCGTAGCGGCACTAGAACTTGTTGAGAATGCCAACAATTGCGCAGGACTAATTTCTTTGAGGAACCAAAATGGGTTCTTTTTGGTAAATGCAGCAACGAGAATTGTGTAGAAAACAATCATGAGAAGCAGCCCTGCCACCACAACTCCTGCATATTTTAACAGGGCCAATAGTAAATCGGGGTCGCTTGAGGAGACCACTACATTGGCCAAAAGCGCGAAGACCGCATAGGGAGCCGTCAACATAATCAGGTCTACCATTTTTAGCACGATTTCATTCAAAGAATCAAAAATCTTTTTCATGGGGCGTGCCGCTTCTTCACCAATCAATAACATAGAAATACCGAAGAAAATGGCGAAAAAGATGACTTGTAACATCAAACCGTTATTCGACATGGCATTGAAAGCATTGTCTGGCACCATATCCTCCAAAAACTGCAGCGGCCCACTACTCTTTTGAGCAGCAGCTGTAGCTAACTTAGATTGTACCCCACTATCGGAGGCATAGGTTTCTGTAAGTTTTGCTACCGTTTCTTCCGAAATACCATTGCCTGGTTGAAAAATGTTCACCAAAACTAGTCCAATAGTGATGGCCACAACAGTGGTAACCACGTAGGTGATGATGGTGCGTAATCCCATATTTCGAAACTTGGAAATGTCTTTCAAATCTGAGATTCCTTTGACCAAGGAGGCTAATATGAGCGGAATGGCGATTAACTTCAACAGCTTTACGAAAATGGAACCAAAAGGATTGATCCAATCCACCACAAACTCCTTTCCACCAGTAACAAAAGTCATGGCAAAGCCAAAAACAAGGCCCAAGAGCATACCAATCAATATTTTCCAATGCAATGCGAGTTTCTTCATAATTAAAGCTTGATGGTTCTATTTAATAAGGCGAAGTCGAGCATCACCATGGCAGCCATGGCTTCTACAATAGGCACAGCCCTAGGCACTACACAAGGATCGTGCCTCCCTTTTCCTTGCGTCATTACTTTGTTGCCTTCAGTATCGATAGTCTCATACGGCTGTATGATCGTCGCCACCGGCTTAAAAGCGACGTTGAAATAAATATCCATACCATTCGAAATTCCGCCCTGCACGCCTCCACTGTGATTCGTTTGTGTACTGCCGTCTTTATTGTAGGCGTCATTGTGTTGACTTCCTTTCATTTGGGAACCAGCAAATCCGCTTCCGTATTCAAAACCTTTCACGGCATTGATCGACAGCATAGCCTTTCCTAATTGTGCATGTAGCTTGTCAAAAACGGGTTCTCCGAGACCGATCGGTACATTTTGTATGACGCATGTAATTACCCCTCCAACAGTATCACCTTCTTTACGCACCTGCTTGATGTACTCTTCCATTTTTACGGCCATCGCAGCATCGGCTGTTCGCACAGGATTTTTTTCAATTTGTGAAAAGTCCAGTTCTTGATAGGATTGTGCTAGGCTCATGGTGCCTACAGCAGAAACATATGCCGTGATGTTTATAGCATCCAAAGCTTGCTTCGCAATAGCTCCTGCCACTACTCTGCTTGCGGTTTCACGGGCTGAACTCCTTCCTCCACCTCGGTAATCCCGAAATCCGTATTTCTGATCGTAGACATAATCGGCATGACTTGGGCGATAACTGTCTTTAATGTGCGAGTAGTCTTTAGATTTTTGATTGGTATTGTGAATGGCGAATCCGATGGGCGTTCCGGTGGTTTTACCTTCGAAAATACCGGAATAGAATTCCACCGTATCGGGTTCTTTCCGTTGGGTGACGATGGCGGATTGCCCGGGTCTTCTTCGATCTAACTCATGTTGAATCTTTTCCAAGTCAATAACCAAGCCTGCAGGGCAGCCTTCAATGATGCCTCCAAGTGCCTTACCATGTGACTCTCCGAAAGAAGTTAATTTGAATAGTGTTCCGAAGGAATTTCCTGCCATATTCTGTTTTCAACAAATGTAGTTTTTAAATCACAGATGCAAAAGTCTAGAAGAGGAAACGCAAAATTAACATACTAACCTTGTGGTTATCTTTTGGTAACATAGTCCTAATAATCATATAAACTTTCGCTAAGGACTGATTCACAAACCTAGGGTTCTTTTGCAATACATTTCATAAGTGTTGAAAAAACGAAGCCTTGATATCGCCGTCATCTCCGATGTACACTTAGGCACCTACGGTTGTCATGCCGAAGAATTACTATCCTATCTCAACAGCATCCGACCTAAAAAATTGGTACTGAATGGCGACATTATTGATGTTTGGCAGTTTCGTAAGCGTTATTTCCCAAAAAGTCATTTGTTGGTCATTAAAAAGATCATTGACATGGCTGCCAAGGGTACCGAAATCATTTATATTACGGGTAACCACGACGAATTGCTTCGCAAGTTCAGTGATATGCAGTTGGGTAATTTCTCGATTGTAGATAAACTAGTTTTAGATCTGGATGGAAAGCAAACATGGATGTTTCATGGCGATATTTTCGACAGGTCTATTCAGCAGGCCAAATGGCTGGCAAAATTAGGTGGCTGGGGCTATGACTGGCTCATTCGTATCAACCGTTGGGTTAACTGGGGGCTCGAACGTTTGGGTAGAGAGCGTTACTCGCTATCCAAAAAAATCAAGAGTAGCGTCAAAAAAGCGGTAAAATACATCAACGATTTTGAGGAAGTTGCCGCCGAATTAGCCATCCAGCAAGGCTACAAATATGTGGTGTGCGGACATATTCATCAGCCGCAAATCATTCGAAAAGTCAACAAAGAAGGTACTTGTCTGTACCTGAACTCCGGAGATTGGGTAGAGCATTTAACTGCTTTGGAATACAAAAATAAGAAGTGGGATCTCTACCATTTCAACGACGATAAGCTATCGCCATTTTTTACGGATGAAGAGCTTAAATCATTGAATTATAAAGAACTGTTGACTGCTATTACTATTACCTCAAAAATCAAGCCTTAAGCGAGCGCGTTTTTCAGGATGGTGATTGGATGTAGCGCCTTGCGTTGAGTTCCATCCAAAATTTGATGACGACAACTCGTGCCATTGGCGGCGATGATGGTCGCTTCGTCCGCTTTGCGAACGGCAGGAAAAAGGCGTTGTTCGCCCAATTGCATGCTCAAGTCGTAGTGTTCTTTTTCATACCCAAAAGAACCCGCCATGCCGCAACAACCCGAATTGATCAAGGTAACTTTGAAGTTTTCTGGAATGTTAAGCATTTTAAAGCCATCCGCTTGCTGACCCAACGCCTTCTGATGACAGTGCACATGCAATTTGATGGTTGCTTCTTCGTCGGTAAAATCAGTAGGAATAATACATCCAGCAGCACTTTGCTGCGCTACGAATTCTTCAAAACAAAAGCTGACTGACTTGAGCAGTTCAGCGGCATTTTTATTATCCGCCAGCCTCAGGTATTCATCTCGAAACGACAAAACCGCAGAAGGTTCTATACCCACTACCACCGTTTTATCGGTTATGCGTGCATTTAAAAATGAAATGTTGTCGTTGGCAATGGTCTTGGCCTCCTTCAAAAAACCTTTCGAAATTTGCGAGCGACCACTTTCTAACTGATCAATGAGTGTTACTTCATAGCCTAAGCGGTGCAAAAGCGCCATGGCATCTTTGCCAATTTGCACATCTTGATACCTTGTAAACTCGTCTAGAAATAGCAGCACTTTTGTTGATTGCTTACGAATAGGTTTGACCTTTTGACCTATATCAGCGAACGCTTGGTGAAAATTTGCTTTCTGGATTTTGGGGATCGTTCTTTTCGGGGCTATTCCCGTGATGCTTTTAAAAAGTTTTCCAGTGAAGTTATTTTGAGCAATAAAGTTGGAAAGCCCTAAAAAGTGCTGTGCTCGTCTCGAGTTTTGGGTAAATCTGGCAAAAAAACGATCTCGTTTACTGCTTCCATGAAGTTGTTGATACTGATAGCTGAATTCAGCCTTCATCGTTGCCATATCTACGTTGCTAGGGCATTCATGTGCGCAGGCTTTACAACTGAGACATAAATCGAGGACTTCCTTCAACTCCACATTGTCAAAACGTGCCTCTTTCTTTGGATTTGTAATGAACTCACGAAGTGCATTGGCCCGAGCTCTTGTAGTGTCCTTTTCATCTTTAGTCACATGATAACTCGGACACATCGTTCCACCAGCAGACGGTAGCTTTCTACAATCACCGCTTCCGTTACACTGCTCCGCGGCCCGCAAAAAACCTTCAGTATCTGAAAAGTCCATCAAAGTATCGATGTTGGGCTCTTGACGATCCGTTTCATAGCGTAGTTGACTCTCCATGGGTGCAGCGTCAATGATCTTTCCGCGATTGAAAATGTTCTTTGGATCAAAGGTATATTTCACCTCTTTCAGTAGCTCGTAATTTTGTGAACCAATCATCATCGGTATAAATTCAGCACGCACCCTTCCATCGCCGTGCTCACCACTTAAGGAGCCACGGTATTTCTTCACAAGTTGAGCTACTTCCTTGGTTATAGTTCTGAATAATTGAACATCTTCGCTTTTCTTGAGATCTAGAATAGGTCTTAGGTGAAGCTCTCCCGCACCCGCATGGGCATAATACACGGCCTCCTGATTGAAGGATTCCATCAGAGCAGTAAAGTCTTCTATATAATTAGAAAGATCTTCCAAGGCCACAGCCGTATCTTCAATACACGCCACCGCTTTCCGATCGCCAACCATATTTCCTAAAAGACCAAGCCCAGCTTTTCTTAATGCGAAGGCCTTCTCAATGGATTCTCCTTCTAAAATAGGAAAGGCATATCCCAATCCTAGCCCTTGCAATTGGGCAATAAGTGCATTTGCTTGTTTTCTGCAACTTTCAAGTTCGATATCACGTAATTCAAACATGAGTATCGCCGCAGGATCTCCTTGGATAAAAAAACGATTCTGTGCCTGTAAAGGGTTGTTTTTAGTGCAATCCAAAATCACCTTATCCATCATCTCGCATGTATACAAATCATTTGCTTGCATACAGGGTGCAACTGCCTTAAGGCATTCACTAATGCTAGAAAAGTGAGCAGCCACCATCACAGAAGTTTCTGGCGGTAAGGGATCCAGTTTCAGTTTGACTTTTGTGGTGATGCCGAGGGTGCCCTCGCTTCCAGCTAATAGTTTGCAGAGATTAAAGGGTTCACCCGCTGTATTGAAGGGATGCATGTTAAGTAAAGCATCTAAAGCGTAGCCCGTATTTCTTCTGTGAATTGCGGGATTTGGAAACTTATCTCGAATTTCTTGCTGAACCTCCTCCACCGACAGTCGTGCGTAAAGGGCTTTATAAATCTTTCCTTCTAGTGTTGGAAGCACTGTTTTGGCCAGAAATTCTTTTGGCGTCAGTTCGCCAAAGGTTACGAGACTTCCATCTGCCAGGATCACCTCCATCTCCAAAACTTTATCGCGCGTCACACCATATTTGATGGAGGTCGTGCCCGAGGAGTTATTCCCCACCATGCCACCCATCATACAACGATTGGAGGTAGAAGTGTTAGGACCGAAGAAAAGCCCAGTGTCCTCCAACCGCCGATTCAATTCGTCACGAATCACGCCAGGCTCTACCAACACAGTTTGAGCGTGCGTATCAACATCTAGAATTTTCGTGAAATGCTTCGACGTATCAACCACAATGCCTTCGCCCACACAT
>CAWUKP010000096.1:0-8299 GCA_963922975.1 uncultured Spongiivirga sp.
ACTAAAAATCAACGTACTATGCCAACCTATTCCTTACGCGTCAATGGGGTCTCAAAAACCGTTGAAGCCGACGCAGATACTCCCTTGCTATGGGTTTTAAGAGATGAACTTGCCCTTGTTGGAACCAAATACGGCTGCGGAATTGGCCAATGTGGCTCCTGCACTATTCACCTGGATGGAAAAGCGAACCGCAGTTGTTTACTTCCCATTTCTAGTTTGGAAGGAAAGGAGATTACTACCATCGAAGGACTTTCAGAAAATGGAGATCATCCGCTGCAAGAAGCATGGAAGGAACACGATGTACCCCAATGCGGCTATTGCCAAGCAGGACAAATCATGACAGCCTCATCTTTTTTGAAAGACAATCCAAATCCTTCTCAAAGTGAAATTCGAGAAGCTATGCACGCCAATATCTGTCGTTGTGCATCTTACAATCGTATTGAAAAAGCAGTCGCCAGCGCTGCAGCAAAAATGTCTTAACCACCAAACCTGCACATCATGAAAACGCAAGATACTTTTACCTTTAGTCGGAGGAACTTCATCCGAACCTCTGCACTGGCGGGTGGTGGACTACTCGTTGGCTTTAACCTCTTCACGGCTTGTAAAGAAAATGTACAACCACCGGTTGACCTTGCCGATTTGAACTATAACGATTTTAATGCCTTCATCAAGATTGCAGATAATGGAATGGTAACGATCTTCTCTCCGAATCCTGAGATAGGGCAAGGGGTGAAGACTTCTATGCCGATGATTATTGCAGAAGAGTTGGATGTGCCATGGAAGCATGTGCACGTTGCTCAAGGCGCTTTAGATACCGAAAATTACACACGCCAAGTGGCGGGAGGAAGCCAGTCTATTCGTTTTGGTTGGGATGCCCTACGTCAAACTGGCGCTACTACCAAACAAATGCTAGTGAATGCCGCTGCGGCGAAATGGGCTGTAGATCCTACTAGCTGTTCGGCTTCTGAAGGGATCATCACGAATGCCAATGGCGAAACCCTAGGCTATGGCGATGTCGTAAAGGAAGCCGCACAGTTGGAAGTGCCAGAAAACGTGACCCTTAAAGAGCCCAAGGACTATAAAATCATTGGAAAAGATGCCGTGAATGTGGATATCGATGAGATCGTTACCGGGAAACCCCTTTTCGGGCTTGATTACACGGCTGAAGGCATGCTCATTGCTTCGGTTTTAAGACCTCCTGCCTTCGGACAAACGCTGGAAAGTTTTGACGATACCGATGCCAAAGCTATTACGGGAGTCCAACAAGTACTTCGCTTTGGAGATAAGGTGGCCGTTTTGGCTACGAATACCTGGGCTGCTATGAAAGGCAAAAAAGCCTTAAAGGCGCAGTGGACAGCCGATGAAGCGCTCGAGAGTACGGCAGATCACGATAAAATTCTGTTGGGACTGTTAGACGGCAATACCTTTGACACCCGTCGTGAAGATGGCAATGTAAAGAAAGCATTTAGAGAAGCTGATCAAGTAGTGGAGCGTACTTACGAGTCTCCATTCTTACCACATAATTGCATGGAACCCATGAATTTCTATGCTAACGTGACTGACTCCAAAATACATTTGGTGGGTCCTATTCAAACACCCGAAGGTACGGCCAATCGTGTGGCCAATATGTTGGATCGTGATGTGGCCGATATCCATCTCGAAATGACGCGTATGGGTGGTGGTTTTGGAAGGAGATTGTACGGCGATTTCGTAATGGAAGCTGCGGAAATCTCAAACCTAGCCAAAACGCCTGTAAAAGTGGTCTTTTCAAGAGAAGATGACATGGCAGACGGTATTTACCGGCCGGCCATCAAATATCGGATTGCCGCTTCACTTAAGGACGGAAAAATTACGGGCTATCACTTAAAAGAAGCAGCGATTAACAGTAATATGTACGGACTGATTCCGAATTTCTTTCCCGCAGGCTGCATTGATAATTACAAGGTGAGTACAGCCAATTATAGGAGTAAGATTACCACAGGGGCTTGGCGTGCTCCTTATACCAATTTCTTAGCGTTTGCCGAACAAAGTTTCTTCAGTGAATTGGCAGAAATTTTGGAAGTAGACGAGGTGCAACTGCGTATTGATCTACTGCAAAATGTAAAAGGCACTACAGACGAGCGCATTCAGTATTCTGGTCAACGCATGGAAGATGTTATCAAATTAGCCGCCCAAAAAGGCAACTGGGGCAAGAAAGAAGCTGGTGTATACCAGGGGTTTGCGGCCTATTATAGCCATAACACGCACGTAGCGGAGTTGGCGGAGATCGAAATGGTAGACGACTTTCCAATGGTGAAGAAAGTTATAGTAGCAGTCGATTGCGGAATTGTGATCAATCCTACAGGAGCCAAGAATCAGGTGGAAGGCGGCGTTATTGACGGTATTGGGCATGCAATGTATGGCGATTTGACCTTCGATAACGGAAAACCACAAGCAACCAACTTTGATCGCTATCGCTTGATTCGGATGCAAGAAACTCCGCAAGTGGAGGTGTATTTCGTAGAAAATGAACTTTCACCTACAGGACTTGGAGAGCCTGGCTTACCTCCAGCAGGTGGCGCTATTGCCAATGCTATCTACGCAGCTACAGGACAGCGTTTGATGAAACAGCCTTTTGTGAACTACATTGGCAAAGAAGCGAAAGAACTGGTAGGCTGATCTCACACCCTTGAAGTACGAAAAGGTTTGGTAGGAATTCTATAACTTTAGAACATCTACCAAACCTTTTGTTATGCTTTCTTCCTTCATTTTCCTTTTCCAAGACGCGCTCCTCGAGCAGGAATATCAAGCGTTCAAGATGTATGCGATCTTGATTTCTGTGATTTGGGTATTACTCGTATTGCTCTTCACTTTCATGCTGTTGTACTTCAATAGCCGCAAAAAGCGCAATCAAATGAATCAATCCTAACGGTCTTCAGCAAGGATCATTTTACCATCATCCCATTCTACTCAATTCGCCAGTAAGAACTTGGGTAACAAATGGAAGTTCTAGGAACATAAGGGCACAACCACCTAAAATTTCCATTATGAAACAAGCCTTACTTTTTTCAATGTTGCTATCCTGTTTTCTTACAGGGAAGCTAATCGCGCAGGAATATTCCGATAAAGAGATCAAATTTAACAGAGCGGAATTCATCGAGGAGATCAAAGAAGAGCCTTATGAGTTTGCCAATGAGCAAGAATTTGAAAAATTCGTTAGTGAAGTTCGTGAACAACACCTAGCTATTTACAAGCAACGTCTCCAGAATATGAGTCAGCGTTCTGAACTCGCCAGGATTCCTATATTGAATACGGGCTGTACGAACATGGATTTCAGCCAACAAACGGATGCATGGACATATCATTGGTCTAATAATAATTACAACGTAAGACCCTCTCAAGACAATGGTTCTTCCAGTCAATACGGCAGTATTTGGACTGGCCTTATTCAAGATAATTCTGGTCCGCGGTTTCAGGTACTCAATGCACTTACCAACGATACCCGATTAGGGCAGCCTGTGAATCCAGGGGCTACGGCGGCCGATAGGGTATTGCGCCTCGGAAATCCCGCAGAAGTACCTAACAGTCCTACAGACCCAGGTCAATTGCCGTTGTATGGGCAAGAAGAAGTTTCCAAAAGTTTTACGGTAACACAGCAGAATTCAGTACTTGAATACAGCTATGCCATTGTTTTTGAAAGCCCTACCCACACATTTGTTCCTAATAGTTTTGACATTTTTATTGAGGTGAATGGACAACCATTGTCTGGATGTTCTGTTATCAACTATACCTTCAACGATGCCACTAATGCCAATGGCTTTGTCCCGTCTGCCGTCAATCCTGAAGACCGGGTAAAACAATGGTCAACCAATCGGATTGACCTTCTGAGTCATCCAAGTATCAATTTGAATGATGTAGTAACGATTTCCTTTCGAATTCGAGACTGCGGTTTTGGTGGACATGGCTCTTATGCCTACGTGTCTGCTCGTTGTCTAACCGAGGAAGAAGCTATTGATATCAATACATCTTCGGGAGATAATTGCGTGGGTGAACCCATAACATTTTCCAGTACCGCAGAGATTCCTAATGGAGCTACGCTTGAATGGGAGATCACTCAAGGAACTACTCAAATAGCCTCCTATAACGGTTCGGCATCCATTGTACACACCTTTGCGCAGCCAGGAACGTATACGGTAACTCTAACGCTAACACCTCCAGATGGCTGTGGTTTTAGCTACTCGATTGATGTGGTGGTTCAAGAATGTGTTACTTGTGATGATTGTGATACTACTGGCGATGCTATCGCAAGCTCCGTATCTCCTGGCTTGAGCTGTGATGCCTTTTTCCTGACCGTACCAGAGAATGCCTTTGAGTGTTATGACGTGATCTTCAACTCAGGAGAGGCAGGAAGTGCAGATGTACTACTAAATACAACTCCTTTGTTCAACAATACCTATCATTTTAATTATACGAGCGGAGGTTCCTATGTTGGCCGGCTGACATTAATCGACCAGGCAACAGGTAAAGAGTGCTTTTACAGGAGAGTTCCTATCGAGAGCACGTGTTGCGTAGACTGTGGAACGGTGGGTACTCAAATCATGAAATCGATTACCGATACCGAGAATTGTGGGGAATATCAACTGACCATACCCAATGGAGCACTAGATTGTTACAAGGTAGTATTCAGTTCGGGTGAAGGCGGTGTTTCTCAGGTAGCGATTGAAGCGAGTGATCTCGAAAATGGTGTTTACACCTTCAACTATCAGGATAATGGAAGTTATACAGCAGCCGTTTGGTTGTATGATCTGGATACTGGAAAAGAGTGTTTCTTTGACAAAGTTGGATTGGTAGTCGATTGTTTTACCAATGAAGAATGTCAAGAGAATCCACAGTTAGAAGAACTATTGGCAGACCATCTCGTAAGTATGCTGAATGCTATCGTTGATCTCGATAATGGTTTCACCGGGAATTGTGTGTCCGGCAATAGTTCAACTTGGATTAACATTACAACCATGCCAGAGGTAGTGGCCTTTATGCAGGCCTATGACTTTGAAACGCGCCTTCAGAATGCAGTGGATATTAGAGAAGAAACGTACAATGGTAACTATCCTTATTATACCGTTGATATCCAAAACGTCTACTACAAATGGGGGTATCAAACCAATGGGCATCCTCCTTGTTTAACGATTGTCTTTTCAAATGGTGATACGGCATCACCAGAAAAGTTCCAGTACAAAATTACGGGTGGTTTTGCCAACGGAAGCCCCATTAGTACAGGTCTATATCCTGCCGAAATTGCCGCGTTTACAAATATCGAAATTGACGTAAGTGCCATGAAGGCAACCTATACCTATCTCGGTACAGACGGCGCTAGTCATTCCATCTACGATATATTGTGGCCTTACACCCATGTTCAGGGGTACGGAAATGCACTGCGATTTTGTTGGTTCCATGATCTTAACTACCAGCCGCCAAGTGTTTTCCCTCAAGAAGAAGAACTTACAGGTCTGGCAGAATCGCTAAATGAAGATGAAAGTAAGCCTGCAATTGAAGCACTCGAAATTTATCCGAATCCTTCTGGAACAAATGAAGAAGTTGCTTTTGATGGAATGTCAACAAGTGAAGTGTACAGTGTTCAGATACGCGATGTTTATGGAAGTGTGGTGCGAAGAGAGCAGGTAGTAGACAAAACCATTCAACTCAAAGGTCTGCAGCCAGGTATTTACTTCCTAAGCTTTGAGACGAAGTACGGTAAGGTCGACAAAAAACTGATCATCAAACATTAGAAGACCTTCTAAATTTCAACCTTGAATACAAAGCCCGCTATCTGTAGTGGGCTTTTTTTTCATTTCACATTGGCGAAGACTTAGCCGCCAATGGTAATCATGCTTCGGTTGTGGGTGTGGTGTGCCATGTTTTCAAATGCGGAAGAACTGTCTAGACCTGCGCGCACTGCTTGTTTCTTCATGAGTACTTGCTGAATGATGGGCTCGATAGACTTTCCTTCACGGAAAACACTTAAAATGTTGGTTTCAGATTTTGAGAAAAGACAGTTTTTAATAGCGCCATTAGCCGTTAATCGAATTCGATTACAACCATCGCAAAAGGGATTAGTGACGGAACTAATAATACCTACTTCACCCTTAAAACCTTCGATTTGGAATTTTCGAGCGATGAAATTTTCTTCTTCAGGTAAGGACAAAACTTTATCCTTTCCGAAATAATTATGAAGATGATTCACAACGGTTTCTTGGGTAACCAATTTCGATTTATCCCAGCGGTTGCCATCAAAAGGCATGAATTCAATGAAACGAATACTGAGGTCTTGAGTTTCGGTTAAGCGCGCGAAATCAACAATTTCGTCGTCATTAAAGTCTTTGATTAAAACTGCGTTCAGTTTAACTTTAAATCCCGCCTCTTGGGCCAACTGAAGATTTTTAAACGCCTTTTCAAACTGATCTCGTTTGGTGATATGAAGAAATTTTTCCGCTTGAAGCGTATCCAAACTGATGTTGATCGTCTTCACCTGAGCAGCTTTCAGCACTTCTAAATGTCGATCCAGAAGCACGGCATTGGTAGTGAGGGTCAATTCAATTGGAAGTTGAGACAATGCCATCAGAATTACATCAAAATCTTTCCGAAGCAAAGGTTCGCCACCTGTGAGTCGTATTTTGCTGATCCCATTGGCAACAAAAACCTTAGCGATAGCCAGAATTTCTTCGGCGGTCATCAGCGAACTTTTCGGTGAGAGCGCTACGCCTTCTTCAGGCATGCAATAGGTACAGCGCAGATTGCATTTTTCGGTCAGCGAGATACGCAAATAGCTGTGTTGCCTTCCAAATTGATCTTGTAAAATGTCTGTAGTGGCGTGCATCAGTGTCCTTCTCCTTTCATCATTGCGAATGTGTGAAATAGATGGGGGAGTACCGCATCTAAACATTCTTTCACACCTTTACTAGAACCTGGCAGGGCCATCATTAGACAGTTTCCTCTGGTACCAACCACACTTCGAGAAAGCATGGCGTAGGGCATGCGCTCTTGGCCATATCGCCGCATGGTTTCTTCTACTCCATCCAAACGTTTGTCTAATAGCGGTAAGAGAGCTTCTGGCGTGACGTCACGTGGAGAAGCGCCTGTACCGCCTGTTAAGACGACGAGGTGTTTTGTTTTTGAAAGTTCCTCCAAGGTTATTTCAATTCGTGAAACATCATCAGGAACGACGACTGGATTGTCAACTGAGATACCGTGTTTATTGAGTATGCCTTGAATCACCTTACCAGAGGTATCTTCTTTCTTTCCTTGAGACACAGAATCCGAACAAACAATAATGGCTGCCGAAATATCCTGTCTGGCGCCTGTGCCAAAGCTGCTTTTTCCGCCTTTTTTGTGTAGAAGTTTGATGTGATGAATTTCAACACCCTTGTCGATGGGCTTCAGCATATCGTAGATATTCAGGGCCACCACGCTGGCTCCGTGCATGGCTTCGACTTCTACTCCCGTCTTGTAGATCGTTTTTACACGTACTTTGATACGGATATCTAAACCTTCAATTTCATAATCGATTGCGGCGTGTTCGATGGGAAGTGGGTGACAATCCGGCAATAGATCTGACGTTTTCTTAATTCCCAAAAACCCTGCTGCTTTGCTCATGGAAAAGACATTGCCTTTAGGTACTTTACCTTCCTCAATCGCTTGAATGGTTTCAGGTCGACTTACCTTTACAATGGCCTCTGCCAGTGCTTCTCTGAGGGTGTTGGATTTATGGGTGATATCGACCATTGCTTAGACTTGGTTGGTTTTCCATTGATGCTGACCTTCACCCAACAATTCTTTCCCAAAAATGGGTACTTCACTTTTCACGCGGTTTACGATGTATTCGGTAGCTTCATAAACCTCGGTGCGATGCGGAGCACTAACGAATACGAAAAAGCAGATTTCTCCAAGCGGAATAGTTCCTAAACTGTGGTAAATATGCATACAGGTTAGTGAAAACTTCTCAAAGGTTTCCTCGCGAATGTCGTCCAATTTCTTTTCCGCCATTTCTTGATAACAACTGAATTCAATGGCTTCCACCGTTTGCCCGTCTATGACATCACCTCGCACTTGTCCCAGAAAAATATTATGCGCACCAATGGAGGTCTTTGTTTGGTGCTTAGCAATAGACTCAGCTATAAATTCACTACGAATAGGGCCTTCAATAAAGACGTTCTTTCTTTTCTTTTTCATCGTACAGCAAGTTATGAATTTCTGGTGCATTTTCTTCAAGAATATACACTTGCTTAAACCCTTGTTTCTTCAAAATTTCACCTGCTTGTTTGCT
>CAWUKP010000097.1:0-8288 GCA_963922975.1 uncultured Spongiivirga sp.
TTATGTTTAATAATTTTCGTAAAAATGTTTCATTTGTCTTCTTTTTCCAATTGCTGATCAGGATGCAAAGGCTTAAAAACATAGAAGCTGACAGATAGGTGGTATGGAAATGATCTCGAAGTCCGTATTTAATGGCGAATCGAAAGTCTAGATTCTTAAATGCCCGTTCAATATTACGAAGGGTGTTCAATTCGAAATAATCGTAAAAAACCCAGCAAAAGAATAGCACAAGAACAAAATTGATATAGGTAAAAAGCAGCAAAATACGATCTTTCTTATTTGAAGAAATCCGAGGCATCAAACCCCATATCACCAATGGAAATAAAGCAATTCCTAAAGATTTAATTGCATTGTCTATTCCTTTATTGAAATTCGAGGAATAGCTTATTGAGAGCAGAAGTATGATGAAAAAGCCCACATTGATGAGCCATGATCGCTTAAAGTCCTTTTGGACTCTTCTGGAGAATAAAACCCATAGAAGAAAGGATGTGCCCAAGAATATCCCAACCAGTATTGACATTCCATTGGTTCCAAAAACAGGAAAAAAGGCCAGCATTCCCAATAAAATGAAATAGACCTGCGCGAGGTGACTCTTCATGAAATGCTTGAGGTGTTGCATGGTGTCCAACAATACTTTGATGACGGTTGTAAAGATATGTTTTTACAACACACTTTTAAACCACCATGCCCGCCGCCACGGTTTCATTTGTGGCTTCATTGATCAAGATAACGCTTCCTGTGACGCGATTTTCGCGATATGCATCAACCAGCAAAGGTTTTGTGGTGCGCAGACGTATTCGGCAAATATCATTCATCCCAATAGCCGTATCGCTTGTATTGCGTTCTAATGTATCAATGTCAATTTTATAGACGATTTCCCTAATCATGGCGCGTTGCTCATTCGTGGTGTGCTGAATCAAATACTTGGCTCTTGGCTGCGCAGGTTCGTGGTGAAGCCAGCACAACATCAAATCTAAATCTTGAGTAGCTTCTGGTTTGTTGTTGGAACGCACAATCATATCCCCACGCCCCACATCAATATCATCTTCTAAGGTCATAGCTACCGACATAGGTGCATGTGCTTCCTCCAAAGCATCAGCGGCAGTGTGTATACTTTGAACCACGGAAGTAAAGCCAGAAGGCAGCACTGTAACAGCATCTCCTACGCGGAAAACACCGCTGGCTACCCTGCCTGCATATCCTCTGTAATCGCGATGCGCTTCAGATTGAGGCCTGAGTACTGTTTGTACGGGAAAACGCGCATCTATCTTATTGATATCACTGCTTATGTGAAGTGTCTCCAGCGTATGCAATAAGGGAGCTCCTTGATACCAATGCATGTGTTCTGACCGATTCACTACGTTGTCGCCCAACAATGCGCTGATGGGAATAAAACGTACATCTTTCACCAGAAGCTTAGAGGAGAACTCCTCAAATTGATTGATGATGTCGTTAAAAACCTTTTCTGAAAAATCCACCAAATCCATTTTGTTCACACAAACAATCAAATGCGGAATTTGCAGTAATGAAGCTATAAACGAGTGTCGCTTGGTTTGTTCAATAACGCCATGCCTTGCATCGATCAAAATCAAAGCGGCATTGGCGGTCGATGCTCCCGTTACCATATTACGTGTGTACTGAATATGGCCAGGCGTATCGGCAATGATGAATTTCCTTTTGGGCGTAGTGAAATAACGATAGGCCACGTCAATCGTAATCCCCTGCTCTCGTTCATCGCGCAGACCGTCTGTAAACAAGGCCAGGTCAACGCCATCATGTCCTTTGCGTCTACTCGTTGCCTCAACGGCATCTAGCTGGTCTTCAAATATGGATTTTGAATCGTATAACAAGCGACCAATGAGCGTACTCTTCCCGTCGTCAACGCTCCCTGCGGTTGTAAATCGTAATAACTGACTATTTTCTAATGACATCTTGCTAGCTTAAAAGTATCCCTGGCGTTTGCGGTCTTCCATCGCGGTTTCGGAGCGCTTGTCGTCGGCTCGGTTTCCTCGCTCTGTGTGGCGCATTGCGGCTACTTCCTGAACGATCTTTTCTAAAGAATCTGCTTCGGATTCGATTCCACCAGTAATTGTGATATCGCCAAGAGTTCGAAAGCGCACTTTCTTCGTAACCACCTCATCTCGTTCATCCAACTGAAGGAATTCAGAGTTGGGTATCCAAGAATTATTTCGCCAAACCACCTCGCGCTCATGGGCGTAGTACAACGATGGAATTTCAATCTGCTCTCGCTTGATGTAATTCCAGACATCCATCTCCGTCCAGTTGCTAATGGGAAACACCCTGAAGTGCTCTCCTTGAAAATGTTTTCCGTTGAAAAGGTTCCACAATTCGGGGCGCTGGTTCTTCGGATCCCATTGTCCGAAATCATCTCTATGGGAGAAGAAACGTTCCTTCGCTCGTGCTTTTTCCTCATCTCTACGGCCTCCTCCAATCGCACAATCGATTTGGTGCGCTTCGATGGCGTCTAGCAAGGTTGTGATCTGCAGTGCGTTTCTAGTGGCGTGTTTTCCGCGTTCTTCGGCCACACGCCCTTGGTCTATTGATTCTTGTACAGAACCTACAATAAGTCTAACACCCAACGCCTCAATCAGTGCATCCCTAAACTGGATCGTTTCAGGAAAGTTATGGCCGGTATCGACGTGCATTAATGCGAAGGGAATCTTAGATGGATAGAAGGCTTTTTTCGCCAAATGCGTTACCACGATAGAATCTTTTCCCCCAGAAAATAGAATTACTGGATTTTGGAACTGCGCGAATACCTCTCGAAGTACGAAAATGGCCTCCGATTCGAGTTCGTCTAGATAATTTAGATAATACTTCCCCATCAAATCATATTTTCAACGTGGCTCAGCACGTATTCGGTAGCTTCCTCCAACGTGAGTTGTTCAGTATCCACCACAAGTGAAGGAGCTTCAGGCACTTCATAAGGTGCAGAAATTCCTGTGAAATTAGGTATTTCGCCCTTCCGTGCTTTCTTATACAAGCCCTTCACGTCTCGAGACTCGCAGGTTTCCACACTTGCCTTTACGTAAATCTCCACAAAACTATCACTTCCCAGAATTTTTTCTACCAAAAGTCTATCTTTTTTGTAGGGTGATATAAAAGAAGCCGTCACCACGACTCCAGCATCCACAAAAAGCTTGGCAATTTCACCAATGCGCCTTATGTTTTCTGAACGATC
Source organism: uncultured Spongiivirga sp. (assembly GCA_963922975.1). GTDB lineage: Bacteria > Bacteroidota > Bacteroidia > Flavobacteriales > Flavobacteriaceae > JANQRC01. The sequence continues at coordinate 3,203 of CAWUKP010000097.1, forward strand.
ATCCGCCGTGAAACCAAGATCTTTATTAATGCCTAGGCGAACATTATCTCCATCTAAAGCATAGGTAGATATTCCTCTTTCGAACAATGCTTTTTCTACTGCATTCGCCAAGGTTGATTTGCCAGAACCGGAAAGCCCTGTAAACCACAACAGAAATGAGCGATGCCCATGTTGCTGATTGCGGTCGGATCTTCCTACTTTAAAGTCTTGTGGAACAACGTTTTTCATTCAATCTTTCTGGATTTCCTATTGCTCAAACCAAAGTTAGAAGTGTACCATGCTCGCTCGTGGAAATAGTACAGCACCATTTTTAAAATACTTTCTGCGATCGCTACCCCTGTAGCCTTTTCGGCGGCATTGGGATCTTCTTTGAAAAAAAACAGCGCTAATAGAAAGGTAGTCAATGACGCAATGACACGCCATGTAATGGTCTTGGCAATATGCCTTTTTTTAGATACGTCCATAGTTATTGGCAGAGAAACCAGGGGTTTCTCAGGTTTTCTTTATTGTAGGTGAGTGGTTGGTTGGTTTCTAAAGATATCACTTTTACCCCAACCGCTTCGCAGATGGCCTGGCCAGCGGCGGTATCCCATTCCATGGTGGGAGCATATCGAGGATAGACATCCGATTTGCCTTCGGCCACCAAGCAAAATTTTAGAGAACTACCTTTTGAGACGACTTCTATCGTCTTCCCTCGTGCTTCCAACTCCTGAATGAAAGCTTTGGTTTCTTCATTCATATGCGATCGACTGCCCACCACCTGAATTGGATTTCCTTCGGCCGACTTTGGATGCATGGCATGAGCGTCTTGCCAAACGTGGGTGAGCTCCTGACCATCTTGTAAAATCATCTTGCGAGCAATTCCTTTAGGCACATCTGCAAAATACAGTTCCTTGGTAACAGGCACAAAAATAACCCCCAAGATGGGCTTTCCATTATCTACTAGGGCAATATTAACAGTGAATTCTCCATTTCTTTTAACAAATTCTTTTGTGCCATCTAGTGGGTCAACAATCCAGCATTGCGTCCATTGACTGCGCGTTGCAAAATCGAGCTGGCGGTTCTCTTCGCTAATAACGGGAATGGATGTAGTCTCTAGAAACTGCATAATGACCTCGTTTGAGGCCTTATCAGCTTCGGTTAGTGGACTATTATCTTCTTTTAATTCTACCGAAAACTCTTGGTCATATATCTTAAGAATGGCTTCGCCAGCCTGTACGGCTGCTTCTACGGCGATCTGTAGTTGGGAGTTCATGCTATTTGCGTAGGTTGTGTGTAGTGTTATCTCTCAACCGCAAAAATAGCGGATTCTATCGAGCTGCCATGATCGTTATTTCCCTTTCTTGGTGATCTCTGCAAGTGCTTTCTTCAAGCTCTCTTTCCAGGGTGGGAGTTCAATTCCCAAGACTCTTTGCGCCTTGCTTGAATCAAGAATGCTAAAACGGGGGCGTATAGCCTTTGACTCAAATTCGCTAGTGGCAACAGCTTCAAGTTCGATAGTATGACTTGTTTCTCCGAAAATTGCTGAGGCAAACTCATACCATGTAGCGCTTCCTTGATTGCTGAGGTGATACAATCCATATGCGCTTGAATTTGAATTGACGATTGCACCTATAGCCAGCACCAAATCTGTGACATAAGTCGGCGTTCCCCACTGATCGTTCACTACTTTGATGCTTGATTGCTGTTCGGCTAAACGTAGCATTGTTTTCAAGAAATTATGACCAAATTGACTGTAGAGCCAAGATGTTCGCAGAATGAAATAGGTTTCTAACGTATTTTGTAATGCTAATTCACCAGCACGTTTGGACATTCCGTAAACATTCAAAGGGTTAGACACATCGTCTTCTGTATACGCATCACCTTTTTCCCCATCAAATACATAATCCGTGGAAAGATGTATCAAAACGGCTTGAAGAGAATTGCATGCCTCAGCTAAGTTTCGCACGCCCTCTTCGTTCACAAGAAAGGCTGTGGCGGAGTCTGCTTCCGCAAGGTCTACCCGGGTATAGGCGGCCGTATTGATGCAAATATGAGGTCTGTATTGTTTAAAAACCGCCTGCACCTGAGCGCTTTTAGTGATATCCAATTCTTGACGGTTTAGGAAAACCAGCTCAGCATTTTTGAAGGTATCTCGCAGTAGTGATAAGGTCTTTCCAACTTGACCCTCAGCGCCCGTCACTAAAATACGCTTGGTGGTCATCCGAAAATCTCTTTGAAACTACCCAACGAAGCATCTTTTTCTGACAATAAGGGCATTCCTTTTAATTGCCAATCAATATCCAGAAACGTATCGTCGTACCGTATTCCAGACTCTGCTGATTGACGATAGTAATTATCACATTTATACTGCACAATGGCCATTTCCGAGAGCACATAAAAACCATGGGCAAAACCTCTGGGAATCCAAAGCTGATTTTTTTGATCCGCTGAAAGGACTATCGAATAGGATTGTCCGAAAGTGGAAGAATTGGGTCTACAGTCTACTGCAACGTCTTGTATTGCCCCGTAAATAGCACGTACTAGTTTGCCTTGTGCGTGTTCACCAGTCTGGAAATGCAAGCCTCTGAGAACTCCTTTTTGAGATAAGGATTCATTGTCTTGAACAAATTCAATAGGTTGACCAGTGATTTCTTGGAACTCGCGTTTGCTAAAGGATTCGAAGAAATACCCCCGATCGTCCTCAAATACTTTGGGTTGAATCAGTAGACAACCTTTCAATGTGGTTTGTTTCACATGAAACCTACTCATGAATCAGTCGCATTAAGTATTCTCCGTAACCACTTTTCAGTAAAGGTTTCGCTACTTCTTCTAATTGAGCCGTATCAATGAATCCCATTTTGAATGCTACCTCTTCAATAGCCCCAATTTTTAGCCCTTGACGCTCTTCAATAACTTGAACAAATTGAGATGCTTGCATCAGTGACTGAAACGTGCCCGTGTCTAACCAGGCCGTTCCTTTGTCAAGGATTCTCACTTGTAGCTTTCCCTGATCTAAGTAAGCCTGATTTACATCTGTGATTTCGAGTTCACCTCTGGAACTTGGGCGGATACTCTTGGCAATTTCCACTACCTCATTGTCATAAAAGTAGATGCCCGGAACCGCGTAATTGGATTTCGGGTACGCTGGTTTTTCTTCTATGGAAATTGCTGTGCCTTTTGTGTCGAATTCAACCACCCCATAACGCTGAGGATCCTGTACATGATAGGCGAAGATCACGCCACCTTGCGGATCACTATTGCTCTGAAGCAGTGCATCAAGGCCAGAACCATAGAATATATTATCCCCTAGGATGAGGGCCACTTTTTCTTGTCCAATAAAAGACTCCCCAATCAAAAATGCATCTGCCAATCCTTTGGGTTCATCCTGTACGGCAAATTGAAAATTACACCCTAATTGACTGCCATCTCCTAATAGCTTTTGAAAGCTTGCTTGATCTTGTGCTGTAGTTATGATCAAAATATCGCGGATTCCCGCCATCATCAAGGTGGAAAGCGGATAATAGATCATGGGCTTATCATAGACAGGCATCAGTTGCTTGCTCTGTGCAAGAGTAATTGGGTATAAGCGTGTTCCTTGTCCGCCTGCTAAAATAATTCCTTTCATGGATGGTCAGTACGATACTTCTCTAGGTACCAAGATACAGTTTTTTCAATGGCCGACTCAAATGTCTCCTCGGCTTTCCAGCCAAGATTGGCCGTTATTTTGGAAGCGTCGATAGCGTATCGGAAATCGTGTCCTGGTCGATCTTCAACAAAAGTGATCAACTCTTGATAGGACTTCAAGGTAGTTGATGGTTGTATTTGATCTAGAATGTCGCAAATGGTTTTAGCGATGGCAAGATTGCTCCGCTCATTTTGACCCCCAATATTATAGGTTTCCCCTTGTGTTCCTTTCGAAAAAGCCAAGAGAATGCCCTGACAATGATCCTTTACATAAAGCCAGTCACGCACATTGCTTCCATCGCCATAAATCGGAATCGATTGATGCTTGAGCGCGCTACGAATAATGGTAGGAATTAGTTTTTCATCGTGTTGACACGGCCCGTAATTATTGCTGCAATTCGTGGTTATTAGGTTCAATCCATACGTGTGCACATAGCTCCGTGCAATCATGTCTGAAGAGGCTTTAGAAGCACTGTATGGACTATTGGGCGCATAGGCTGTTTTCTCCGTGAAAAGACCTTCTTTTCCAAGAGAGCCATACACCTCATCGGTAGATACATGCAGAAAACGTGCATGTGCAAACTCAGCTCTGACCCTGTGTGGGGTGTCCATCCAAAGTTGATAGGCCGCATGCAATAGGTTAAAGCTTCCTACGATGTTTGTTTGGATGAAAGCAGCAGGACCTTCAATTGAATTATCGACATGCGACTCCGCCGCGAAGTGAAAAACGGCATCAAATTGATGTTCCTTAAAAAGATTGTTTACCAGCCCCGCATCACAAATATCTCCTTGTACAAAGTGGTAGTTTTTATGATTAGCCACTTGTTCTAAGTTGCGCAAATCGGCCGCATACGTAAGCTTATCTAGGTTAACGATTTTTGCGTTGATTCCTCGCTCAAAAAGGTGCAAAATAAAATTTGCTCCAATAAATCCTGCGCCTCCTGTGACTAAAATACTTTTCTGCTGCATGGCTAGATTTGTTGCACATAGAACCAATCGACTGTTCGTTTAAGGCCTTCATGAAACTTCACTTTAGGCTCATAGCCTAACAGCTTCTGTGCCTTAGAAATATCGGCTAAGGAATGTTTTACATCTCCTTGGCGTGGAGGGCCGTACGTACACGCTATTTTAGCGATCCTTCTATCCTTTTCGGATAAATATGCTTGAAGGAAATCATAGAGTTGATTCAGGTCTGTATTTTCCCCACAGGCCACATTGTAAACAGTATTAAGAGCTTCAGGTTTTACGGTGGTGGCCGCTAGTTGATTGATTTGGATCACATTGTCAATATGGGTGAAGTCGCGTGAATGGGTTCCATCTCCGTTGATGACAGGTGATTCTAGCTGCATCATCTTTCCGATAAATTTTGGAATCACCGCGGCATATGCTCCGTTAGGATCTTGTCGTCTTCCAAAAACGT
>CAWUKP010000098.1:0-8273 GCA_963922975.1 uncultured Spongiivirga sp.
CATGGGGAAATTCACCATAATGCGATCTTCTCCATTCGGATCGTCTTGAAGTTGCCTAACCACACCAATTTGCAAACCCGAAACGGCAGAGGTGAGCCCGGCGGTCGGACAAGGACTGATATCGTAAGTCTCTGAGAACCATTCGGGATCTAGACCAAATTGTGCATCAACCGTCCAGTTGCCTTCGGCAATCGTATGTCTGACACCGCTCACGAATACGTTTCCATTAAAGCGATCGCCCACACCTTGTAACTCTACAAGTGTACCTGGTTTTACAACCGGAACTCCTTGAAAGCGCACTCTTCCGCGTACTTGCGACATTTGTTGAAATAAGAATTTTGCATCGATCCACTGCTGGAGTTCAACATCTTTCTCTTTACCTACATGCTTGAGTTGTAATTCATCCAGATTGATGATGTCAGAGAGATCTGTGCTGGATAGATTACCGTTGATGGGCACATTTGGGTTTTCCCCTTCCGCAAGAATAGTTTCTTGATCGGCATAGCTCCAGCCATAGGCGTTTGCTGTGTTTATTTGACTTCTACAATCAATTTCAGCATCAAAATCGAGGAGGGTAGCCCCGTATGTAATAGTTTCGACCGTTTCTTGTTCGAAATCCGGAGCCTTAACTGTAATCTTGCCATCATCCACAAAGCAAAGCTTGCCATTGGCTTGTGCTCGAGTAACCATGAAATCCCAGTCAGAAATGTGGTATTTCACCAGTTCTTCATGAGTAACAGAAGTACTTTCTACTTCATTTGCCAAGGAATAGCTACCAATCATCTCTTCAATCACCTCAGCATCGGTATTCTCGTAGTAGTATTGGCTTTTGCGCCCAATGGTCATTTTTACCGCTTCGTCTTTGCATTCCACCACTAACAAAGCGGTATTGCGACGAATTTTAATATTGTGTTTGATAACAATGCCTTTGAAAATAGTCTCCTCATCAGAATGGTAACCCGCGGTGATCTCTATCTGCTTGCCAGGAATGAGTAAATCTTCATTGCTCAGTGGAAAGTCTTCCGTAGCCACATCACCGTCCAAGAGCGTAATGACTGCCGTAGGCACTCTGTTGATCTCTTTGTGTACGGTGATTTGTTTCACCTGATAGACCCGCGATAATTCCTCACCTTCAATCAATATTTTGAAGGTGACCAAATCGGCACTCCGAGAAGTTTGTATGACGCGAGTATTGTTCATGCTTTGGTCTTTTCTAAAGGAGGGAAGAAGAGCTCTTGACCTTCTTCCAGTTTTCTGAAATTCGTGAGTTGATTGATGCGTGCAACATCCAAATAGTACTTAGCATCGCCGTAGATGCGATACGCCATCAAGGGAAGTGTGTCTCCTTTTTTCACCATACGAATGTGGGTAAGATCGGGCGACTGGGCATTTTCTTGCGCTACGCGTAGATCGTCTTCTACAAACTCCTTGAAAGTACATTTGGCTACCGCGCGAATAGGCGCACCATTGGGTTTAAATACTTTGTACTCTAGGCTAAGGTCGACCAGCGTACATTTGAATAATAGACTGCCCCAACTAAGTTCTAGATAATTAGAGCGGTGCTGCTCTCCTTGATAGGTAAGAATAACTCTTTTCAACCCTTCGATATCGTCAATGACCCCATTTTCTTTCGGTGGGGCCTCACGCATGGCGCCTGTTCGGTCAAAAACAAAATCGAAATTAAGATTGCCGGGTTCCTGGCGCACATATTTCGATGCGTTTGCACTCGTCCCTTGGGCTTGTTCGTCGTTGTGCACAATATTATACCGCAGACTGTATTTCTCTGGATTGATGGTTGCTATAAAAACACCGTCATCCATAGGCGATGAAAAGGAAGCATCACTATAGGCGGTGATCTTCATTTTGGTCATCTGTCCGTTGTTGATAAAGTCGAGCATGATCAGCGTTCTTTTTTGTCAGCCAAAATCTTCATGACATTTTCCACACATACATCCACCATTTCTTTAGGTTTCGACTCGGTCGTGCCTCCTGATTGACCGTTGGTAAGGCGTGAAGAGTCGTTGACGTTGATTCGGATGTGCAGTTCTTTGATTTCGATTGGCATGCTTTCTCGTTTACAATGATGGGATAAAGTCGTTCAGCGATATCGAGCGGAAATACCGGTATTGCAGCTCCAGAGTTTCGATGCTCAGTTCGCTACTTTCCGCATTAAAATCGGAGAGTTTCCAATTCACCGGAATCGCATCAATTACCTGCCAAGTATACAAAGGCAGGTGTTCCTCGTTGTGCAGGGTAACCAACAGATTACTGGGCTTGAATTCAAAATCCTCAATGGCTGCTTCGCACCATTTGGTGATGGTAGAACTTACTTTAAGGGCCCTTTTCAAGGTTAATTTAGAAAAGGTAACTCCTGTTGGTAGCTCATGTACGAAACGATTTTCTCCACCCTCAGTTACTTTTTCCGTATTGACCGTTGCTGATAGTCCGCTTACGGACTGGAATCCCACTTCGATGTTGGGGCCAAGGTCAAGGAACGCAACCGAAAAATGAAAGCTGACCATTTTGATATCAAGTGGTCCCACGGTCTATCAATCGTTCTGAATGGTGAGTCCTTCGTGCACAAGTTCCATCGTCTCAATAGCCGTTTCGTTACCATCGGCTTTGAGATCGGTAGACTGTACTTTAATGGGCCATGCGTTTTTCACTTTCCACGCAATGACAGGCTCGTGTTCCTCGTTGAGCAATTTGATGGTAATGTCGCGGCGCTCAATAGTATTGAGCTTGACGGTATTCCACCAGTCGTAAAACTCATTGTCGCTCTGAAAGGTGCCTCGTTTTAGCGTAATGTTTGAAAACTTTTGCATGCCTGGCATCTTGATCTTATGATACTCTGGACTGGAGCCTTCGCGATATTCGATGACCTCGGTTTCTACATCAAGCCCAGAGACTTCAGTGAAACCAATTTTGGTACCTGCCCAATCAACAGAAAAATGAAATTTGGATAATGGATAATTTGCCATGATATTTGGTTTATCGGTTTATGATGATTTTTAGGCCTCCGCCATTTTATGAGAGAATTTCAAGATGATGAATTCAGCTGGACGTACCACGGCCATACCAATTTCAACATTCATGCGTCCTTCGAGAATATCCACTGAGGTCATGGTTTCGCCAAGACCTACGCGTACGAAGAATGCCTGTTCCGCTTTAGCCCCCTGAAGTGCCCCAGCTCGCCATTGCAGGGTCAAGAAATTTTCGATCATAGCCCGTACTTTGATCCACGTATTGGCATCATTGGGCTCGAAAACGAATTGCTCAGTGGCTTTCTTCACTGATTCTTCCACCATATTGAAGAAACGACGAACCGGCACATAGCGCCATTCATTGTCGTTACCAGCGAGCGTTCTTGCCCCCCAGACCATGGTTCCTTTTCCTGTGAATGCACGAATGGCGTTGATCGACTTGCCAGCTACCACATCAACATTCAGGCCTTCTTGTTCCTCGTGAGTGACATTCACTGCGGGTCCTTTCACTTGACTGACACTCACATTAGCAGGTGCTTTCCATACGCCACGTGCATTATCAACAGCGGCGTAAATACCAGCCATGGCGCCACTTGGTGGTAGTACCACTCCTTTCGCCCGTAGGGCATCTACGATTCCACTGTAAACATTATCAGTTTCATAAAGTATCTGAATACGTTGCTGGCGAACGGCTTCCAATTCAGCATGGAAATCTCCAATGAGATTTTGAAGCTTGATCGCTACATTTTGGTAATAGGGTAGCGCGGCAGCGGTTGCCTCTGCACCCGTTCCTGCGAATACTTTATAGGTGTCATCATGTGTACTAAAATCGAAGGGCACTGCGGGTTCCCCGTCAACCAATGGATCTGGATCAGGATCGGCAAACGAACCTGAATTATTAGCCGTCAAAACGGGGGTAGACCATGGTGAATCGTTGGGCGCATCATTGTCCTGATCACTGTAGAAGTCTAAGTCGTAGAAGATCTTCAATAGATTGTGAAAATCTCCATCACCTTTGAGATATCGATTGTGTGTGCTTCTAGCGGAAGTCAAATCTGACGTATCGCTATCTACTAGTGTACCATTGAGATTGTGGAAGGCCAAAGCGTAGGCCTGAATGGAGTTAGCATAGGTGGTCAAGGTAGTTTTATCAACCACTGCCGCAGGATCTGTGATGGCCGGGAGACCTTCAACAGCCGTAATATCGGTTGCCATATTGGCAATGCTCTGTACGATATCCTGATTAAAAAGCTCCGTAATTGGTGGCATCGGACCTCCACTAGCTCTAGAATAGACTGCAGAAGGAGAAGTAATCACTTCGAAAGATATATTGAACGGCAGCGTGGTGTTTAACCAAGGATAATAGGCTGCACCGTATTTCAAATGGTTCATGCCCACATTGGTTCGGAAGACAGCCGATGGGTCAGCAGATGGACCGATTTCTTGATCCCCATTGATGAGGTCCATAATGGCAAAACGATCTCCCAGTTTGTTACACTGCGATAGCATTGCTTGTTGCAAGGATCCTGATTGTACATCTGTAAGACGAACTGACTCTGGGATCACAATAAGAGTGGGCTCGTCAAATTTTTCCAAAGCATCCAGCCCAGCGCGCAGATCAGTTTGTCCGATGGTGGCGTCGTAATCACCCACGGAAACCACATAGCAGTCGCCCCCGCCATTGTCATAAAACATTCGAACAGTATCGTAGAGGAGGAAGTTGTTACTGACCGTTACATTTCTAACGGAGTTATCGTCGTTCAAGACCACATTGATTGGTAGTGGGTCTGGGGCCCCGCCAAAAATCAATTCAAACTCTGGCAATGAAGAAATCTTGATAGGCCTGATCGTTAAGGTCGGATTTAAAAGGTCAAGTCCATCCAGCTCTGCCTTTTGAGTATAGCCTACAAAAGCTGGAATGGCCGTCTCTACTTGTGCGACCGAAGGCGGAAACACAGAGATTTCCTCTACATATACGCCGGGTGTTTTGTACTTTGACATGGTGTGTTGGTTTTAGATAAATATTTCTGAAATGTTACTTGCGTTGATAGGTGTGGAAGCCTGCGGATTAGGCAGGCGCCGGCCCGCATTGAGAACTTCTCGATACCCGAACTTGGTCAATTGATGCGGTCCGGTGGTCAGTACCAAAGAACTATCGGCACTATTCCGATACTCCCAGATGGTTTCACGATTTTTTAGGTGAATGACATAGCGTTGGGAAGTGGCCAGAATCAATCCTGTGGCCGTGGTAATATTGCTGTCGCCCCGCATGGTAAGAGCAATGACAGCTGGAGTATGAGTAGACGTTGGAATTGAGCTTTGTAAGGTTTCCCAACTTTCATCTGATAATCGGTAATTAGAGGTATCGTCAATCAAGGTGCTGGCACCTTCTAGCTGAATTCGATCTAGACCAGGTTGACTAGCCAGGGCAGCATTGCCGAAATACAGAGGATTTCCGAAGGAAAGATCTGTAAAATTGTAGAAATACGGGCTCGTCAAGCTGACGGTAAATACCAATTGCAATTCTTCTTCTAAGGCGATCAAGGGAGTGCGTTCTAACAGGGGATTTCCGCTATCAACGCCTTCCACTTTCACATACACGACAAAACCCTGCTGCGCCTGCTTGAATACCATTTTATGTCCCTGCAAGGCAATTTTGGTTTCTTCTGTGGGCGTGATATGAGCGAACTCTCTGAAATTATAAGTCGTCAGCAGACCAGCTTCGATGGTGCTGCCTACCCCGTCGCTCAAGTAGTAGTGGTGCCATAAATTGACGCGAAAAAGTTCTCTATAGGTCGTTTGAAAACTCATGAGAGATTCATATCTTCTAATTCCCCTTGAATTTCTTGTATCAATCCGCCACCGCCTTTAAGTACATTGCGCTCTAGCTCGAGAATACTGAATTTATAGAGCACGCAAGGCAATTGTCTTCCGCCCAGTGTTCCCCAAATATGATTTAGGACCTCAAAGGAAGGCGTATGCAATTCAACGTTGAAGCGGAAGCTAGATAGGTCTAACGTTACTTCTGTATTCGACAGATAGCTAGTGGTATCCTTTTCGCTGAAGGTTTTCTTCGCTTGGAAGAACCGAATGATGTTTGCCAAGGCTTCTAAACTATTCTGGTAGGTTGTGAGGTTCGCACTAAAAAGCACATATAGGTTTAAATACACTTTTGGGTTCTTGTATTTGATGGTTCCTGCTTCGATGGTATGGTTCGGAAAATTTTTGAGGGCACTTTCCTCTTCGATATTGATAAGCGTACAGGCGATTCGATTCACTAAATCGGTTTCACGATCGGTATTATCAGCATTGTCAAGAATGGAAATATTTTCAACGACTACAGGTTCAACAGTACCTGCTGGATCGAGGAATTGATTCAGTTCTTCTCTAATGATATGTAAGGTTTCGAAAATCAATAGATGGTGAGATTTATGACGCTTTCAAATGTAGGTCTAAGCGCTTGTAAATGAGGGGTGTATATTGCGGTTTTCTAAAAGGGAAAAAACCCTGTGTTGAATAGGGGAAGTACTGGGGCTGGGATATGGTGAAAAGTGTATTTTGAGGAAACAGGGAAAAATCCCCCTATGGTTTGCAGGACATTTACTGGGAGAACTCCATCCATTATACCCATATCTTTGAATACACAAAGAAGCGCCCCAGTGCTTAAATCATTATATTCGTTTAACGATCATTTACTAACCAAACTCTTTTTAATTATGAAGAAATTCAAAGCATTTGTCATTTTGGGCGTTGTCCTTCTCTTCAGTGCCTGTAAACCTGCCGAAAAGGCAGAAGAAGTCGATCTCAGCGTGATCGAGGAAAAACTGGTGCCACCCGAAAAGGCGAAAACCCTGGCCGATCTGTACACAGCACGTTACGATATTTTGAAGGACAGTCTTCACTTCGACGACAATCGTTCGAGCTGGTATTCATTGGCAGAGTTAGAAAACTACATTCTCTATTCTAAAAGGGAAGCCAAAAGACAAGGCTATGAAATTACGGGATTCCGTATTTACCCTGGAGTCAACCCAGAAATCGGCGATGCCGAAGGCAATCCGTATACTACGTTCTTCTTGGTGCCCACCAGAGCAGGAAAGCAGAAAGGAAGTTTCTTTGCCTTCCAGATTGGTGGTAATGAGGATACCAATCTACCAGGATTAGACTACGGAGGAAGCGGCGATCCACCACAAGCCAACTACCCACAATAAAGGAACCTTATTTGGATTGGACTATATCTTTAAAATAGAATCAAGTACTTCGCTGGTCAAGTTTATTGCCTTATTAACCGCCATTTTAGGCACTATTTTTTACAGGAAATATTCTAAAGGTGCAGCGAAGTACTTTCTAATTCTATTTTGGTACATCGTTGTCCTTGAGTTCTCTTACAAGATTCTGTATTACGAGGTTTTCGATCGAAATATTAGGTATAATTGGATTCTCACCAATGTAAACTTCGTGATCCAACCGATAGCGTATATGCTTATTTATCGGGCATTTACGAAGGAGGTCATTTCAAAACGAATGATTCTCATTTTGATCATTTTCTATGTAGTGGCCTGTACTATTAATTCCGTTTTCCTAGAAAATCCACTTGAAATGCGCCAGATCAATTCGCCAATATTGGCTATGTTACTAGTGGTATCTTCCGTTTTGATCTATTTCAAAGAAGTACTGGAAAGCGAATTTGTACTAAAATTGAACAAATCTGTTTTCTTCTGGTTTGGCCTCGGGGGCCTACTCTTCCACTTGGCGAGCATTCCTTTGTGGATTTTTTCTGAGTACATGGATTATCAGGGGCCGATTCACAATTCAATACTTTTCATGTTGAATTTGTTGATGCACAGTTGTTATATTGTTGGAGTCACATGGAGCAGGAGGGAGTACAATTCATAGGGGATAAGGTTGAACTGTTGGTCATTGCGATGTCTGCAGCACTTGTGTTGGTCATCGCATTCGTGATTACTGTATTTGCTGTCTTTCAAAAGCGAAAAACAAAATTGTTGATTGAGAAGGCAGAGCAAAAGCGCCAATTTGATGAGGAAATCGTCAAATCGCAAACCGAAATCCAAGAACAAACTTTTCAGAACATCAGTTGGGAACTACACGATAACATTGGCCAGCTACTCTCTGTGTCCAGGATGCAGCTGAATATGCTCTATCCCGACGTCAATGAGGAAAACCAGAAACGCCTTAAGGAAACCGCAGAAGTGGTGGCGAAAACCCTTCAGGAAGTACGCTCTCTGTCTAAATCGCTGAACACTGACTTCATCAAAAACATTGGGCTCTATA